>DINJ01000054.1:0-16532 GCA_002423665.1 Bacteroidetes bacterium UBA5543
GGCATGGAAATGGGTTTCAAAAACGTATTTAATTTTCGCCCCGCTTTTTTCAGCACGTTCAATATACGGCTGCACCTCACGCAGCGGATCAACTACTGCTGCTTCGCCGTTGCTCTCAATATAATATGCTCCTTGTGCCAGGCACCCTGTATAAATTTGTTCTACTTTCATAATATTATTAATGTTGTTATTTTGATGTTCAAAATTGTTAGATAATATCAGGTACAGCCATATTTATGCAGTGCGGTGTTACTATATGGTTTTCTTGGCCAGGTAAAAGTCCATCATTTCATAATCACTCTTCTCGCGTTCTTCCATCTCTTCTACTGTTTTTGGTGGCGGAACAATTACCTTATCGCCCGGCTCCCAGTTTAGCGGTATGGCAACTTTGTGCTTGTCGCTGGTCTGCAGGGCTTCCAGTACGCGTTTTATCTCCGCCATGTTACGACCTACATTCAGAGGGTAGTACATGATCAACCTGATTTTGCCGGTAGGGTCAATGAAAAAAACTGCCCGCACTGCTGCGGTTTCACTTTCGCCGGGCTGTAGCATACCGTATAGTTTTGCCACTTTCATGTCAATATCGGCTATGATGGGAAACTTCATCAATATGCCCATGTTCTTTTTTACATTGTTTACCCATGCTACATGCGAGTGGATACTGTCGATGCTCAGCCCTATGAGCTTGGTGTTTTTTGAGGAGAAATAACCTTCTTCAGTAGCGAAGGCTGATAACTCAGTAGTACATACCGGTGTAAAATCGGCAGGGGGTGAGAACATAATCACCCAGCTGTCTTTGTTGTAATCGCTGAATTTCAGTTTCCCGATTGTAGTTAAAGCCTCGAAGTCAGGGGCCTGATCGCCTATGCGCGGCATGGTCATTACTTCATTCATGTCTGTCATTGTTTAATATTGATTTACGAAACTATTTTTTTGTCAGTTAGCGGCATATGATTATTATCAGTGTTTTGTTGATAGTAGTCAAAAAAAGCCTGTAACCTGTTACAAAATGAAAGCTTTAGTAAGTAAAGTAATGACACCTTTGTTACAGATGTCTTAAATCAGCCAATATGTAACATATATTACCTTGTTTCAGTCTTATTATGCGGATATTTGTGTAACTATCTAAAAAACAAGTCGAATATGGCACAGAGCTTTAATGACCTGATAAACGCCGGCAAACCAGTATTGGTAGATTTTTCTGCAGAATGGTGCGGCCCGTGTAAAATGATGGCCCCGGTTTTGACAGAACTGAAAAATAAGATTGGGGACAAGGCAAATATTATCAAAGTAGATGTGGACCGAAACAGGGCTGCAGCACAGGCGTATAATATCTCAGGTGTACCAACCCTGATACTGTTTAAAAACGGGCAGGTAATATGGAGGCAAAGCGGGGTGGTACCGGCTAACCAATTGCAGAAAGTAATTGAACAATACGCGTAATTCATTAAAACTACAAACAAGTATACTCAATGAAAAGAATGATTAACAAAGCATTTTTCCTGGCTGCTGTATTAACACTGAGTTTCCAGGCATGTAATTCTTCGCCTAAAGGCAACCTGTTGAATCCTGATGCATTCAAAACCGGGTTGAACGACAAAAAGGACGAAATATTGCTGGACGTTCGAACTGCGGGGGAGTTTGGCGAAGGCCATATTAAAGATGCATTAAATATCGACTGGTATAGTCCTGATTTTAAAGAACAAGTGGCGAAGCTGGATAAAAGCAAACCGGTGTTTTTGTATTGCCGGTCTGGCGGTAGAAGCGGGCAGGCAGCACAGATGTTGAAAGGAATGGGGTTTACCGAAGTATATGACCTCGATGGAGGCATTACACGTTGGAAGAACGAAGGTATGCCACTTAATGACCAGCCTGAAGCACAACCACAGGGGCTTAATATNNAATCTGATAAATTGGTACTGGTAGATTTTTATGCTCCATGGTGCAGCCCTTGCAAAAAAATGGACCCTTTTTTGAAGGAGATAGCCCAGGAAAAAGAGGGTATACTGGAGCTGAAAAAAGTAGATACTGATAAAAACCCGGCAATCGCCCAGCACCTGAATATCACCGGTATTCCAACCATTATGTTGTACAAAAACCAAAAAATGATTTGGAGCCATATGGGCTATATAGGAAAGAGTGAATTATTAGAAAAAATAAGTACCTTTAATTGATTTTCGTATCGTTTACCTGTTACATACAGAAAGCCCCGTTTTTACGGGGCTTTTATATTGATGAAGTTTCTTTACCACCCATGACAATAAACCCTTATTAGATGCGTTTTCTATCTGTCTAAACATCCTAACTTAGCAGTATGCGCTCAACGATAACCATTGTTTTGATTTTATCCGTTGCGTTCCTTTTCTCCTGCAAGAAAAAGGAAACCGTGAACACACCACCGCCCGGAGGTATAAAAGGAAATGCTACCGCAGTAATAGTCAACGAGTTGCCCGATTCTGTATATATCACATTCAGCGGACTGGATATTGCAACCGGTACCCAACCCCATATTATCAAGCTGGTGCTACCTCCGTCTGATACTACGGTGATACTACGGGCAGACCTGAAAGACGCATACAGATACCGGTACGATTGGCATACAAGTGACTACACACGCAGCAGTTGGCTGCAGACTGATGCAGGCGGCAAACCGCAGGAGTTATCAATTGACTATTATGGGGAGGAAAAAGATTATGTGATTTCTATCAATGGCCCGCAGCGTAGCGAAATGCTGATATGCCTGGATGGTGACGGGCAATCAAGCACCTGGGAGGCTATAGATGCTTTTGACACCCTGGGGCTATCCATATGGGATAGTATTACAGAACGGGAGCGGAAACATAGCTTTGTTATCAGTCGCTTTCATACTGCCAGGCACAGTTTTATAGACACTCCAAATACACCCCGTACTACCAACCTGGCGTTTACGCTCGATATGTCTACTGCCCGTATGTGGATGAAAGTGCAGCAGAAAGCGGACAGTTATGTGTTGAGCAATGATTTGGNNGATTCACTACCGATTCAACCGGCCCGGTATATCCGCAGCCGTATTATATGTTGGTACGCCGGAGCGTAGAACGTTAAAAAATGCCTGTATATACCTGCCGTCTTTTGTAAACTAAACCCAAAGCTTATTTTTGAGGCAGGAAACAATACCAGATGAAATACAGGAATATATACACCATCGCATTGGCAACCCTGGCCATGACAGCTTGCAATGATGAGGCCACACAGCAGCAAACCGACAACAAGGAAGAAGCCGTTGCAACGACACCCGTCACCCGCAAAATACCCTATACCCTGCTGAAGCAATACCCGCACAGGGCAGATGCATATACACAGGGCCTGCAGTATGTAGATGGCTATATGTATGAATGTACGGGGCATTACGGCCGATCTCATATATACAAGTACGAGCTGGAAACGGGTAAAATACTAAAGGAGCTAAAGCTGGATGACAAATATTTTGGCGAAGGGCTTACCGTGATGGGAGATAAAATATACATCATCACCTGGCGGGAAAAGGCAGGTTTGGTATTCGATAAAGAAACTTTTAAGCAACTGGGCACATTTACATTAGAAACAAGTGAGGGCTGGGGGCTTACTAATGACAGCACACACCTGATATACAGCGATGGCACTCCATACCTTTATNNTTATCTCGATCCTGCCACCTTCAAACAGGTGAAGAAAGTAGAAGTCCGTGACCAATATGGGCCGGTGGGCAATATCAACGAGTTGGAGTATATCAATGGTTATGTATATGCCAACCAATGGGAAACGGAGTTTATCCTGAAAATTGATCCTGCTTCAGGTAATGTCCTTGGCCAGGCAGACCTGCGCAATATCAGGACACAAGCTGGTATTCCGCAAAGAAGTTACAACGAAGACCAGCCGGAGGTGTTGAATGGTATCGCATATGATAAGCCAGGTAACCGCGTCTTTATTACCGGTAAAAACTGGCCGAAAATTCTTGAAATAAAGCTGGACAACTAAGGGTATATACCCAATAGCACGTATAAGCCAATACCCTGTACAGGGTATGTTCCCGGCGGCGTATTATTGCCAATTTTGTATTGCCTCATTTCAGGCAGTCAGCCCCTATGGATAAAAACCTCACTGTATATCCTATTTCGTCAGGAGATATGCTCAGCATATTTTCGAACGAGGATTTCGGCCATGTGCGGATAATGGATATGTCGGGCAATATAGTCTATGATGCTACAATATTATCCTCACAAAACCTGCAGGTGGATATTGCCGTCCTGACAAGGGATACCTATATAGTAGAGGTGGAGTATGGCAATAAAAAGACGGCGAGGTCTGTTTTTGTCAAGATGTAAATATTCGGTTTCATCCCCTTAAAATCCCGTACAAGAAGAATAATGTTGACAGGGCGCTGGTAATAGCGTATTTTTAATATCTATGTTGCCGCTCCGTTTATGTATGTTGCTGCTGGCGCTGGTGTACTCAGCCGGTGTTTCAGCCCAGCCTGTTTACAAGGTACAGAAAAGTACCATCTCGTTCAATTCCGATGCTCCGAACGAATTAATTAAAGCCAGCTCAAAGAAACTGAAAGGGTTGGTGAATACAGGTAAAAAACAATTTGCCTTTAAAGTGGATGTAGTGTCCTTTGAAGGATTTAACAGCCCTTTGCAAAGAGAGCACTTCAATGAAAACTATATGGAGAGTTTTAAGTTCCCTGATATAGCGTTTTCGGGCAAAATAATTGAAGATGTAGACATTTCGGAAGACGGCAAATATACCATAAGGGCGAAAGGGGAACTGAATATTCATGGCGTAGGCAGGGACAGGATAATATATGCTGATGTAGTGACCGAAAACGGCAGTTTGGAAGTGGTTTCCGAGTTTAGGGTAGCACTGGCAGACCATGACATAAAAATACCGCGCGTGGTAAATGACAAACTGGCCACGGAAGTGTTTATCAATGTGAAAATGATATTGTTAGAACAGAAACCCTGATGCAGAAACTATTGCGCTATATATCCATTGTATTGATGTTGTTGGTGGCAACTGCAGATGTATTGGCATGGCAACCATTCAGCAAGGATGTATGGCTTAATGAAACTAACGTTGCGGTAAAGGTCAATTGCCTCGCACAGGATGATGATGGTTACCTCTGGTTGGGTACCGATGAGGGGTTGTTTTGCTACAATGGCAGGCGGTTCAGTCAAATAATGATTGGAAGGGATGTGTCTGCTACTGCTGTTTCTGTGCATAAAGACCTGGTACTTGTTGGTTTTGCAGATGGCAGGCTCGGTAGTTGGAATGGTATCCAATTCAGAATGATACCGTTGTCGGGTGCAGTGCCCGGGGAAGCAATATCAGCCATCCATGTTACTGCCGACAATATTTTTATTCTGTCTACACTTGGGCAGGGTATATACCTGGTGCATCATGGATATTGTACACAATACACAACCGCGCATGGCTTGAGTGATGACTACGTATACACCATCACATCACCGGCCAAAAACCTCTTGCTGGCTGCGACAGACCAGGGAATAAACGAAATAATATTTNNCATCCGTAGGCCTGCCCGATAATATCGTGAGAGTCATCAGGCCGATGAAAGAAAAGAGCTGGAGCTGGTTGGGTACACACCAGGGGGGAATAGCCCTGTATTGCAGTAAAACGAGGCAAGTGTGGACGCCTGAAACAGAATTTGAATGGCAATGGGGGCAGATAAATGATATACTGCCGATAGGTGATGACAGGGCATGGGTATGTACGCAAAGAGGGTACCTGCTGAAAGTAAAACTGGTGGGTGAAGAACACCTGGAAATAGAATCGTTTGAATATCCCGGCCAACGCATGTACAAGCTGCTGATGGACAAGACGGCCAACATATGGTGTGCCAGCAATACGGGATTAAAAATGTTGGCTGCGGAATATGTTCAGTCTGTGCCGCTGGCAGCCCCTTACGCATTGCAGGAAGTGACTGCCATTGCCTGTGATGGGGATACCGAATTGTGGCTGGGGCAAAAAGAAAGGNNCTTTATAAAAGTAAAAGGGATTGAACCACTGGAAACTGAGAGTGTGCTGGACATATCAGGCATTAAAAACAACCTGTGGGTTGCAGGCCTGAATGGTGTGGAAGAACTGTCGGTGGATGCCGGCGGTAAGTTGAAATTGGTGCGGCTACGAAATAAGAATTCAGGTATCGGGAGCGATTATGTGTATGAAATATACCCGGCGGCCGATAGTAATATATGGATGGCTACAGATGGCGCCGGAGTTTGCATGTACCGCGATGGCAGGTATCAATTATGGGACAGTGCGTCAGGCATGGTCAGCAATGTTGCATATAGCATAACAGGCGACAAGTCGGGCAGAATCTGGGCCAGTACGTTCAATAAAGGATTGCTGGTGTACAACGGCAAAAGCTGGGAAAACCTGGATATTGATTGTGGATTACAAAGCCTGAGGATTTCCGGTTTAGCCCCCACGGTCAACGGCTCTATGCTGGTGGTACACGCCAACGGGATAGATGAATGGCAACAACGAAGCAAAATGTTCCGCCACTTTGAACGCAGGTTGAGCGTAGGGTTGGATAGTGTATCATCCACACTTAACCTGGTAGCCACAGACACGGCTACCAATGTATATGTACCATACCAGGGTGGGCTTGTACGGTTCGGCAGGTACGAATATCCTGTAGATATTACACCATCCGTAAAAATCACATCTCTTAAGACCTTCTTTGGAGGCGCCCGACTGGACAAAGACTTCTTTAACTACGCTGAAAATCATATCACATTTACATACGATGGTATAAATTTTGCTAACCCTGAACAACTTTTTTACCGCTATAAGCTGGAAGGGTACAATGAAGAATGGATTGCGACCAGGGATGAATCGGTAACATTTCCGCAATTACCCAGTGGCGATTATAAATTTATCGTTCAGGTATCCATGAATAGCTTGTTTACAGGATATGCCGGTGCGCAATACACCTTTACCATCGGGCAGCCTTTTTGGCAACAATGGTGGTTTATATTACTGGCGGCATTATTTATATGGGCGGTTTCATTTGCTTATATCCGCATCAGGGAACGTAACCTGCGCAAGCTGTCATCTTTGCAGCGCGAGCGTATGATGTTTGAATACGAACACCTGAAGAGCCAGGTAAACCCGCATTTCCTGTTCAATAGCCTCAACACGCTGACAGGCCTGATAGAAGATGATAAAGACGCGGCAATGAAGTATACTACTCAGCTTTCTGATTTGTACAGGAATATGCTGTCGCATAAGGATAAGGACCTGATAACGCTGGCTGAAGAATGGGATATACTGGAGAACTACATTTATATACAAAAGAGCCGTTTCGGAGATGCGCTGCAACTGGATATAGACATTCCTGAAAAACTTAAGAAATCTAAAAAGATTGTACCGATGGCATTACAGCTGTTGCTGGAAAATGCCATCAAGCATAATATTGTATCTATGGCCAGGCCATTGAAGGTGCGGTTTGTTGCTGAGGAAGAGCAGATAACGATTATCAATACCTATCAACCCAAAATAAGTAAAGAAAAAGGCGCGGGGCTGGGCCTGGCAAACATCAGGAAGCGGTATAGCCTGTTCACTAAACGCCCCGTAGTTACGTACATGAAAGAGAATGAATTTATTGTAATAATACCACTGATATGAAAGTAGTAATTATAGAAGATGAATTGCCGGCCTACAAAAGGTTAGTGAAATTGTTGGGCGAACTATTGCCCGAAGCCGAGGTTGTAGCTCATCATGATAGCGTAAGCACAGCCAAAGAATGGTTTGACGAAAACGAATCGCCTGAAATAGTCTTCATGGACATACACCTTGCCGATGGTTCCGCATTCGATTTGTTGAAACAGGTTAAGATTGAAGCGCCAATCATATTCACTACAGCATACGACCAATATGCCATCGAAGCATTCAAAGCGTCAGGCGTAGGGTATCTGCTGAAGCCTATTAAATCTGAAGACCTGGAAGATGCGCTGGATAAATTAAGCGACCTGAAAAAAATGTTCAATACACCGGATGATAAGCAGGCAAAACTGCTGGAGGTGTTGAAACAGCCTGAATACAAGAAGCGGTTCATGATACGTTTTGGCGATAACATCAAAACAATAGGGATAGAAGACATCGCTTACTTTTTCAGCGAGAACAAGGGAACCTTCGCGAAGATGTTTGAAGACCGTACCTACCCGATAGATAACAACCTGGACGCGTTGGAGCAAATGCTCGACCCTGAAAAATTCTTTCGTATCAACAGGCAGTACATCATTTCGCTGAAGGCGATAAAGGAGATGAAAACATACAGTAAGGCAAGAGTGTTGGTAAAGCTTCAGCCCGAGGTAAAAGAGCCTCNNCGAGCGTAGTGCGGGTTTCAAACTCTGGTTGGCGGGAGAATTATAGAAAAAAGGTAAAAATCGGGTTCATCCCCGTAATATACCGCTTCGTCACAATTTAGTCATCTAAATATCAATGTATTTATACTTTTACCTTGCTGAATACAATAAACTTATATGCTTATGAAAAAAGGAAGAATAATATTACTGATCATATTGGCGGGCGCGCTGATTGGTGCGGGAGTGGGTATGTATATGTGGAACAAACCACATGAGCAGATAGAAGATGTAAAAGGTATGGAGGTAAGCGTTGCAGAACTAACCACCGCCTTCAGCGAAAACGAAACCGCAGCCAATGAGAAATATCTTAACCAGGTACTAACGGTAAAGGGAACAGTTACCGAAACAGAGCAAAACCAGGATGGCGGATTGGTAATTATACTGGCAGGCGACGACCCTATGGCTACGGTGCAGTGCACTATGAGAGACAAGGATGTAAAAGTGAATACCGGCGATGTTGTGACAGTGAAGGGAAAGTGCACAGGTAGCAGCCTGTTTGGCGTGCTGCTGAGCGGATGCGTATTGGCGGATTAAGAGAATGTAAACAAAACAAACAGACAAATAACGGTATGAAAACAACAATTAATTCAATCGTATTTCTATTCCTGTGCTCTGCTGCCATGCTGGCATGTAAACACAAAGGCCAGACACCCGTACCATCTACTACCGGGACTAATAATGGTGGGAACAATGGTGGCAATAGTGGTGGTAACAACGGAGGTAATAATAATGTGGATACGGGTATCTGCTTCACCAGGGATATATTACCCATATTCGTTTCTAACTGCGCAATACCCGGCTGTCACGATGCTGTGACAAGGTCTGAGGGTTTCCAGTTTACGGACTACAATTCCATCGTATCTAAAGAATTTGTAGCGGGTAACGCCGATGCGACAGAATTATATCAGAAGATAACGGAGGATAAAGCGGATAAAATAATGCCTCCGCCACCTGGTAGCCCTCTTACATCGGCGCAGATTGCACTCATACGCAGGTGGATAAATGAAGGGGCTAAAAACACCACGAATTGCAGTTCTCCTTGCGATACAACAAAGTTTGCGTACGCGGCTGATATACAGCCCATATTCGATAAGTATTGTAAGGGCTGCCATAGTGGGGCATCAGCACAAAAAGGAGTTCTGTTGGACAGCCATACAGGTGCTGCAGCAGCTGTAAACAGCGGTAGATTGTTGGGCACTATAAGGCACGAAGCAGGATTTACTGCTATGCCATACGGAGGCAGCAAGCTGAGCGACTGCGAGATAAGAAAGATAGAGAATTGGGTGAACGCAGGAGCTCAGAATAATTAGCGGGATTGTAAAATGAATTTATTGAATGTTTTAACATATTTTTATTAGCAACATTATAAGTTATGAAAAAATTAATATTTCCGTTTGCCTTGTTATTGCTTGTTGGATGTTACAACGATAAAGAAAGCGATTTATATCCTTCTCCTACCACGGGTGGTGGTGGTTGCGACACTGCTAATATGACCTTCGCCAAAGTACAGCCGATATTCAATCAAAGCTGTGCCCTGGCAGGTTGTCACGATGCTACTACAAAATCATTTAACCACGATTTGAGTAATTACAGCGGCGTGGTTGCATCTGTTAATAGCGGTCGTTTGTTGGGAGCGGTAAAGCACGAAAGTGGTTTTCTGCAAATGCCCAAGGGTATGACCAAACTGGACGATTGCAAAATTTCGCAGATATCAGCCTGGGTAAATGCCGGTATGCCCCAATAATTAAGGTATAATTTTTGAAAAGTATTTAAGTATAAAAATGACAGGTATGAAAAAGATGATGTTAGTGGCGGTGTTGGTGTGCGGAATGACCACTGCCTATGCGCAAAAGTACATGACANNAGCTGGAGAATATAGAGGCATTTAACAACGAGACTGCGGCTGTATTGGATGCGGCAACCGGTGATTTCGTTTTCCAGGTACCGATTAAAAGCTTCAGGTTTGAAAAGGCGCTGATGCAGGAGCACTTTAATGAAAACTACATGGAAAGCAGTAAATACCCTAAGGCTGAATATAAAGGTAAAATAGCAGACCTGGACAAAGTCAACTTTGGCAAAAATGGTACTTACAATGTGACCACAAAGGGTAAACTGACAGTACATGGTGTTACTAAAGATGTTACACTCCCGGGCTCTATCGTGGTAAAAGACAAGACTGTAACACTGAACAGCGACTTCAAAGTGGTGCCGCAGGACTACGAGATAAAAATACCGGGCCTGATGGAAAACAAGATAGCTAAAGAGATAGAGGTGACGGTAAATAGCATTTTAGAAAAAAAATAACCAATTTTAAACTATAATACACACACAATATGCGCGTTTCTTATGTTCTTTTATTGGCGGTTTCATTATTTGCAGCCGGCAATTCATTTGCTCAGGATGATAAACTGAAGCAAAAGGTAAATGATGAAGATGATGCTAACCTGATGGAATTGCTGGATCAAAGCGAACCGGCAAAAAAATCTTACGTCACAGCTACTTTTAAAACTACCAGGGTAGTAACAGGCCACAGCATTGAGAATACAGGCAAGGGCGTGCTTGACTTTCGGGTTAACCACAGGTTCGGGGCGCTGAATGCAGGTGTATCTACTTTCTTCGGCCTGGACGATGCCAACACGCGTATCGGGTTTGATTACGGTATTACCGATTGGCTGATGGTAGGTTTTGGCCGCAACTCTTTTATGAAAGAGTACGATGGTTTCTTTAAAGTAAAACTGCTGCGCCAGGTAGAAGAGGGTAAAGGCAGCCCGATAGGCATCAGCTATATGGGAGCTATGAGTGTACAGTCCTTGCCGGCACCTGTTCTGCCTGCCGGCCAGGAATATTATTTCAGTAACAGGTTGTATTATGTCAACCAACTGCTGATAGCACGTAAGTTCAATAAATGGCTGTCGTTGCAGTTGATGCCTACGCATATACATTACAACCTGGTGCCCACTACGCCCGAACCCAACGACCTGGTAGCAATTGGCCTGGGTGGCAGGGTTAAGCTATCCAACCGTGTTACGCTGAACGGTGAGTATTATTATCGTGTTCCTGGCACCGAGCAACTGGGTTATCACAACACACTGTCAGTAGGTGTGGATATAGAAACTGGTGGCCACGTTTTCCAGCTTATGCTCAGCAACTCGCGTGCAATGACCGAGCGTGCTTATATAGGGCAAACACCCGGCGAATGGAAATTTGACAAAACAGGTGCTATACCCTTAGGGTTCAACATATCAAGGGTATTCACAGTTGTGCGCCCAAAAGAATTTAAAGGTTCCCGTAACAAGATATACTAAGAACTTTATTATTGAAGCAACAAAAAGCGCCGTCAATATTTGNNCTTCGTTCATATTACGAACCGCCTCAGCAGATGCGTTAAATTTAGCTTGTTCAGCGTCATCCAGTTTGTAGTCAATGATTTTTTCCCAACCGTTTTTACCTATTACAACAGGTACGCCCAGGCAAATATCGTTTTGGCCATATTCACCTTCCAGGTATACGCAGCAAGGGAATACTTTCTTCTCATCGCGTATGATGCTTTCTACCAGCGCGGCTCCGGCAGCACCCGGTGCATACCATGCTGATGTGCCCAACAGTTTGGTGAGTGTAGCACCACCTACCATGGTAGCTGCTGATATATTCTCCAGCTGTTCAGCGGTCAGGTAAGATGATACAGGTACACCTGCCAGTGTAGCCAGCCTGGTCAATGGTATCATAGTCGTATCGCCGTGGCCGCCTATCACTGTAGCGTGCAGGTCGTTGGGCGAGCAATTCAGTTCTTTTTGCAGGTAGCACTTAAAGCGTGCGCTATCCAGTATACCACCCATACCTATTATCCTGTTTTTAGGCAGGCCTGTTGCTTTCAGCGCCAGGTAGGTCATGGTATCCATTGGGTTGGATATTACTATTATGATTGCATTGGGTGAATACTCCAACAGGTTTTTAGCAACAGTTTCCACTATTTTGGCGTTAGTGCCTATCAGTTCTTCACGTGTCATGCCCGGCTTGCGTGGTATGCCCGATGTGNNTAAAAAAATCGCTGCAAAGATAAATAATGGGCTGCTAAATGGGGAATTTCATTATAAATTCTAATATAATTCATCCGGGAATTATATAATAAGTTGATTTTGATTGTATCTTTGACTTCTACTAATCCTACCTGTCAATTGATACATACATTTTTTAATTAAAACATTGTCACTATGCTTAAAAGGTATGAATCCCGGTCATTGCTGACTGTTGCCGCTATGGTATTTGCTTTAATTAGCCTGGCGGGAATTTTCTTTGTTACTGTTATTAAGCTAACTGAATTGGGGCGATAAGCCCCTTTTCTATTTTAAAATTAACTGCCTGCCGGTACACCGGCAGGCAGTTAATTCCTGTTGCATCTTGAATACTTAGTGGGCCCTCTTAGCGTAAGACACCAGGGACAAATGGATAATTTCGTGCAGGTTCGTTGCCAGTTCTTCTGAGTCAATATCCTCCTGCTTTTTAGCCTTCTGCATCACTTTCACAGCCATTGCCATCAATCCCTGGTTAATCAGGTTCATATTGTTGATGAGCAATTGTACCCTGTCAGCAGATTTGGCCCTGTTTATGGGGCTTAAGGCTTTATTTACAGCATATCCGGCCACACGAGAAAAAATAACGATTTGCTTGTTCATTGGTAAACTATTTAGCGATGATTTTTTGTTTGATGGTACAAAAATGTAAACAGGCGTTTATTCCCGCAAACTTCAGTTAACGGTTAACCTGTGATTTACATTCAGTTAACATTTCGTTTACAACTGCTATTTTTTCCGGATGTTGATGGCCCTGCGCTTTTGTTTTATCTCAAAGTACACCGTCTTTTCATCGTTGATCATCAGGTCGGCTAGTTGGGCGTATTCGGTGGGTTTGAAGTTCTCATCAAAAGCCACCTCGCTAAGGGCGATGGTATAGATACCTGCCGGCAGGTTGAAGTAGAATTCGCCGTTTTCGTCTGTAAGGGTGGAGTAGGAGGCACGTACCGAATCATTGCTGGTGGCAGTCACTTTGATATTACCGGCTTTAAAGTCCAGGTTAGAATTCTTATCCAGTATCACATTCAGCTTGCCCGATAGTATCTTACTTTTCTTATATGGCACATATATCGTCCTGTTGCCTGTTACTGTATAACCCTGTATGGTACCACCTTGTGGTATCCAACCCTTTATTTTGCTGGTGTACCCATAATCGGCCTTGTAGCTTTTTTTCTCTACATTTTTGAATATCACTATGCCCCTCTCGTCACTTACAAACAGGTTATCGTTCAGCGCTATCATCTGCCCGGCTATGGCACCTTCTCCTTCGTCTTTTGTCCCGTTTACATTCTCATCTTTAAACAGTACCAGTTTCAGTTGGTAATACTTGCGCACTGGCAGGAATGGTACATTCAGCCTTACCCGCAATGATGCGGTGATGTATGGCTCAATAGTTACCTGGTGCAGGGGCACTATGCCCGTAACGTTAAAGTCAAAACCATGTTTATAGTTATGGTACATGAGGTTGCCCAGCACGTTCGATGTCTCATCTCCCGATGGCAGGGATTTGTTGTAGTTCATTTGAGAGCGAAATACAAGGCGGCGCTCAAACAGGTTCAGTTCTGCGTATGGGCTCAATACCAGTCTTCGGTACTCTGCAGGAGCTTCTAAATATTTCAGGTATTCGTGGTAGAAGTATGGCCCTATATCATACCGGGCTGATAAACCCGCGAAATATATCTGGAGCGAACCCTGGTTACTCATAACATCCACGCTGGTTGTAGCTTCCATGCCTGCCAGAGCGCCTGTACCGTAATAACTGTTGATATTGGCGTAAGACCGTTCACCGAACATGACGGATGCTGCCAGGTTGATAAAACGATAGTCATATATCGGTGCAATGCCGGTATCACTTTGTTGCTGGCGCTGCTTGCCTACGGAAAAGGTAATGTTGGTATTTTTAAAACTCACGCCCGTTTTTGCACCATAGCTGGAGGTTTTGAGGTTGAACACATCTGATATGAGTTGCGTATCTGTATAGATATTTTGCTTGCGCAGGTTATAGTCATAAAAGCCCCCCAGGAATACTTTGTTATATACCGCGCGCGCGTCATGGCTCTGCGAACGCTGGCCTTTAAATACACCGGGATAAGAATTGCTGTTGTTGATGACATTAGACGTAATATTAAAATACTTGCTGTTCCAGTCGAAGTGATAGCCCAGCGATGTGCCCACCTGCTGTTTGGGTGTGCCGGGTATGTTGTTGGTAGATTGTTCCAGCCCCGCACCCATCATCACGCGTACACTTATTTCATCAGTTAGTTTTGCTGATGCCTGCTGTTTTACCAGGTAGCTGTATAATCCCTTCCTGTTGTCAA
Source organism: Bacteroidetes bacterium UBA5543 (assembly GCA_002423665.1). Taxonomy (GTDB): domain Bacteria; phylum Bacteroidota; class Bacteroidia; order Chitinophagales; family Chitinophagaceae; genus UBA5543. Next base: position 14,800 of record DINJ01000054.1, read on the forward strand.
AGTTTGCGGTTATTGCGTCGTATAAAGTCACCTTGTCTTTTACAAGTACTGTCGCATCCGCACCAAAGAGTTTACTGTCTCCGGTGCGGCTCTTCAGCAGGCTGTACACATTTACCCTGTTGATGTCGTTCTTCCATTTGCGCGATACGCTGGCACCGTACCCGTCCATCACAAAGTCTGTCAGTTGCATGATGTTACCGGCAGATGCCGCCCATGTTTTACTGTCGTATTCTATCCTGTATATATCATTGTCCTGGAACTGACCCTGGGTAAATGTTTTACTTCTCACGTCAAAGGCTACCCGCTCCTTCTCTCTCAGGTCGATACGTCCGTGCAATGCCCCGTAGTATTGCAGGTCATCACTTCCCTGGGCTGTCATACCTGTTTCCAGTTGCAAGGGCATGTCCAGGTAGGCCGATGAATGTTCTTTCAGCATATATCCTATCTTGGATATCTCCTGCATCAGGTTAATGGTTTCTCCATCTTCTACGCCTACCTGCACTTTTATCAGTTCTTTACGCAGCAAGCCCCATTGGGCGTCACTCAGTTTCAATGGGATTTTATATGTAGTATCTTCNNGGTAGTGGTTGTTTATAGTTCAGGTTCAGCAAAGCATTGTAATAGGAGATAGTGTATTTCTTAGGAACGTTACCTGTATTCTTCACGTATACCGGAAAGGAAATGTCTTTTTGATAAGCACCTAATACCATACTCGGCATCAGCAGTAGCGCTTTGAATTTTGTGAATTCCTGCACCTTGACCTTGAAGGTATCGGTCAGGGCCTCCATGCCCTGGTTCAGCCTGTATTCCAGCACTACATTTTCCCAGTTGGCAGATGTAGACTTGGAGGGCAGCAAGCGCAGGTTTAGTATTGTATTCTGGCTGGGGGGCAGGCTTACCGTCAATATTTTTTGTGTGGTCAGGTCCCAGCCTTCGGGCATTTTTATGGTCACCAGCAGGCTGATGGAGTCCGCTGTCATGTTGGTGATGTTCACATTATTGTACAGGAAGTCGCGGTTGTTATTGGCTATCAGCGTGTCTTTCAGCAGGGCGGTGCGGTATATGCGTTTACTCAGTTGCGACTGTGCCGGGAGTGAAAAGAGCAGAAGCGGCAGCAGGCAAAACAAGAGTATGCTGCCGCGGCACTTATATGTCTGCTTCAGTGTCATCAAACGGGTTAGTCTTCTTTGTCCTTTTACAGCCGTTGTTGCCGGCGGACTGTACAAATATCTGAATATTAGACCAAAACTCTTAGCCCTATGTGTATATGTATATAAAAAAGCGGAAGGGGCCTTAAAGCCCCTGCCATATAAAAACTTAAAACTATCCAATAATCACTTACAACTCACGACTTACACCTACTGCGTATCATACGCCCACCTGATGAGTGTAGCGCCCCAGGTAAAACCACCGCCGAATGCAGCAAGTATGATATTGTCGCCTTTGTGCAGTTGTTTTTCCCACTCCCACAGGCATAGCGGCAGTGTACCGTTGGTGGTGTTGCCATAGCGCTGTATGTTCACCATTACTTTCTTTTCGTCCAGGCCCATGCGCTCTGCTGTAGCGTCTATGATGCGTTTATTGGCCTGGTGGGGTACCAGCCAAGTCACATCTTCCGTGGTAAGATTGTTTCGGCGTAACACTTCCTGGACCGTTTCAGTCATTCCCTTGATAGCTGCCTTAAAGACCGGCTTGCCATCCTGGAAAACATAATGCATCCGTTGGTCCACCGT
>DINJ01000054.1:16682-16998 GCA_002423665.1 Bacteroidetes bacterium UBA5543
CCCGTCTTCTCCAGAAGCTTCAGCACGGCGCGGGATGCCATGTCCGAAGTTGCTTTCCCAGGTTCCTTGAGGATCCGGCGCTCTTCAATCCCTGTACGGGATTTGATCCACTCATCACTGGTGTCCACCATGGTTTCCAGAAGCGCATTGGACAAAACAAAGTCCGGCACATATCCCTGTACCCCGGTGATCACTGCTTTTATTGGTGTCATATAAGTTACTGCTATAACGAGGGTCAAAGGTAACAATTCTCCAATTGATCCGATGTCAATTCGCATTCAATTGCCTGGTGTTTTGCACCGCCTACCGGAACGTT
>DINJ01000115.1:0-14822 GCA_002423665.1 Bacteroidetes bacterium UBA5543
TACGCCTCACTCACGGGGTACACTTCACCGCTTAGTACCTTGCGTGACCAAGCTCTCACAAGCACCTCCATCGATTTGTCAAACGAGCGCGTAACCTTGGCATTTATAGAAATGATATCCCCCACTTTGGCCGGGTTTTTAAATTCCACCTTTTCAATGAATGCGGTAACCGCTATCCTGCCGGCATGTGTCTGAGCACAGATAGCTGAGGCGGTGTCCATCCATTGTACCAGCCTGCCACCCTGTAGCATGCCCATCGGGTTGGCGTCATTGGGGTACACCACTTCTGTCATGATGGTTTCCGATAGGGATGGAACTTTTTCAGTTAGCTGTTTCACCTTATACATAGGACATGTAAACCAGCTGTAAAATTGCCGCAAAAAAACATACGGCAGGATGACAAGTATCATCTTTTCAGCAACAAAAAACAGGAAAGATGATATTAATCATTATCAGGAGAAAGAAATAAAACCAACTTTGTTGCCCACCCTGTCCTTCATTAATATCTCTTCATAACTATGTCTGAACTACATACATTTCATATTCCTGTCTTAGGACTGGGATATTCCATAGATACGCCGGTAAAGGTTGCACGTTTCGGAATCTCTTCTGTCATCTCCATCATGGACGATGAATTACTTGAACTAATGCGCGAATATCACAGCAAGCAAAACGATATTACCTACAAACCTATTGAGAAGCATGAATCAGATGCGCGCGCCAGGAGGATAACAGCCTACCTGGACGTTGTTCATGATATTGTTTCGTCACAAATAGCAACTCTAAGGGAACTGCCAATAGGGCAAAACAACGACCTGGACAAGTATTTTGAATTGCTGCCTGATGAAACGGTGCAGAAGATTAAATACCACCGGTTATTGAAAATGCAGGACAGCTTGCTGAAAAATAGGCTGGAACAGGAATTGAGGGATGTGATAATCGCCGGAGATATTGATGTAAACATTATGGCCAAAGTCGATAAACTCAACCATGACAAAAACGGGCAACCATTACCCAACGAATTTTCCGATGCTTTATCGGCTTTAAGGGGGTTTGCCAATAGTAAGCTCGCCTCTTCAGTGGTTATTTCAGCTGGATATAATCCAAGGCTATATACATACCTCGAGCAGTTCAATGACTTCTTCCCTGATACAAACGGAGTTTTGAAAAAGAAAGTAATACTCAAGGTTAGTGACTATCGCTCCGCGTTGGTGCAGGGTAAGATGTTGGCAAAAAAAGGCATCTGGGTTTCAGAGTTCAGAATAGAATCAGGGCTCAACTGTGGTGGACACGCCTTCGCAACCGATGGACTGCTGCTGGGGCCAATACTGGAGGAATTTAAAACTAATCGCAATGCCCTTACTGCCGAACTCTTTGAACTTTGCGTACAGGCTCAAAAAAACAAAGGCATTCAACCGTTTGCGGAATGTCCACGATTGAGAATTACAGTGCAGGGTGGCATAGGTACTGCTGAAGAACAGGAATTCCTCATAAAGCATTATCACCTGGACCGTACAGGTTGGGGCAGCCCCTTCCTTCTGGTGCCCGAAGCGACCAATGTAGACAAGCAAACCGTCGAACAGTTAGCAACTGCAGCCAAGGATGACTATTACCTGAGCCATGCGTCGCCACTGGGTGTGCCTTTTAATAACTTCAGAAAAAGCTCAGCCGAATATCAAAGAAAAGAACGCATTGTGAAGGGAAGACCGGGGAGCCCTTGCTATAAAAAAATGCTGGTATCTGATACTGAATTTACAGCCGAGCCTGTTTGCACAGCTTCAAGGCTGTACCAGCACCTGACAATAAAACAACTACGGGAACGTAACCTTGATGAAGCGCTATATAATGCTGAGTATGATAAAATAGTAGAGAAAGACTGCCTCTGCGAAGGGTTGACAGTTCCGGCTCTGTTAGCAGATGGCATACCTGTACCGCATAACCTGACGGCAGTAACGATTTGTCCCGGCCCTAACCTGGCTTATTTTTCAGGAGTGTTTTCGTTGTCTGATATGCTGGGGCATATATACGGCAGAAAGAATATCCTCAATGCGCTGCCCCGGCCACATATGTTTGTAAACGAACTATCGTTATACATCAACTACCTGAAAGATGCTGCCGGCGAACTCAACCTGAATGCCAAACGTAGTAAATACCTGAATACCTTCAAGGCTAACCTTCAGGAAGGAATCTGCTATTATCAAAAGCTGGCACAGCAGTTTATTCAGTCCATGCAAAATGACCTGCACAAAGCCGAAAAAGAATTGCAAGCTGTATTGATACCTGTAGCTAATACCTGACATGTTTTATTTCAACATCAAACATGATGATAATCATCTTTTTAGGTTAGCGTCATGTATATTTTTACAACAACACTTGTAAGTACAGGAATGTTAAGGCTGGTTTGGGGAATATTATTCGTATCGTTTTGTCTCTATACAGGGTGGGTGTACCTGTATTGCGATGAGAAGAAAGATGTAGCACAAAATGACCCGGCAGTAACGGAAGGTTGGCATTTGTGGCAACAAAAAAACTGCCAAAGCTGCCACCAGTTATATGGCCTGGGGGGATACATGGGCCCCGACCTTACTAACATCTCCCGCGACAGTAGCAAAGGCGAACAATACATGTACACTTTTATAAAATACGGCTCAGGAAGGATGCCTGCTTTTCAAATGAACGATGATGAAGTGTACAAGATAATCAGCTTCCTGCAGTGGGTGGACAAATCAGGCAAATCACAAGTACCTGAAGAGGCAGTACACTGGACCGGAACATATTTTATAGACAAATAAAAATGCCACTGCATATACGTATATATACCAAATTCGTTTTCCTGCTGCTGCTGGCGGCATTGGTATTGGGCCTGCTCTCATCCTGGGCATACCTCTACCCTGAACTTTTCAATAAACACCTCCCCTTTTACCAGTTGCGCCCCATGCATACTTCTGCTGCATTGTTCTTCATTATCAGCGCAGCCTCGCTTTGTATCATCATTTTTCACAAAATCACATTGGGCAGGGATGCCACAAATAGCATATACGAAAAAACATTCATCATCGGCTGGATAGCCACCATCCTGGTTATTTTCACATACTATGGCTTTAAGCAATTTGGCGGCCGGGAATATTGGGAATTCCCGGCATGGCTGGCGATGCCCCTTTTGTTCAGTTGGGCATCGCTAATGATTGGTTACTATAAAGGATGGCTGAAGTGCACAGACAAGAAACCCTTGTATATATGGATGTGGTCAACGGGCATCCTGTTTTTCTTTATCACGTTCATTGAGCAAAACCTGTGGCAGATCAGTTGGTTCCGTCAATCCTTTTTGCGAGAACTGACAGTGCAATGGAAGGCAAACGGATCGATGGTAGGCGCATGGAACCAGATGATATACGGCTCATCACTATTCCTGATGGTAATGATCAGCGGTGACAAAACTATCGCGCTCAACAAAAAAGCGTTCTTCTTTTATTTCCTCGGGCTCACCAACCTTATGTTCAACTGGGGGCACCATATATACAACCTGCCTGCGCACGGCGCTATCAGGCATATATCTTATATCATTAGCATGACGGAGTGGCTGATATTCATAAGTATAATACAGGGCTTCAAATCGAAACTGGCAGAAGCACGAAAGCTGCGCCACCTGGTTCCATACAAGTTCCTGGTCGCTTCAGAATTCTGGGTGTTTGCCAACCTTACCCTGGCGCTATTTATGTCTATCCCTGCCGTCAACCGTTATACACATGGCACGCATATAACTGTTGCGCATGCTATGGGCACAACCATCGGTATCAATACTATGATACTACTCGGTATATTAGGTTACGCATTGGATATTGACAGTAAGATACAAGCAGGCAAGAGGTTGTTTACACGTGCGTATTTGCTGGTGCAAACCAGTCTCCTGGTATTCTGGCTGTCACTGATAGGCGCAGGCATCCTCAAAGGCTACCGGAGTGTATCATTGGGCATGACTGAATTTCAAATAATGATGGAGCCGGTAAATAATGTGTTGAAACTATTTGCTATTGGAGGTATAGGTATTGCCATTGGCATGAGTATTATTGTTGTCCAATACTGGCAGGCAATGGCAAAAAGTAAAGGAATTGTAAAAGACACCCAATAAAGGACAAATTTATCTTTTATTAGAATTAAAATAGTACCTTTGTAAAAGAATGGATGTAAAGAAACCCATAAAGCGCGGTAATGAGCTGGTTCCCCTTTCGCGGGACCATCATTCAGGGCTTTTGTTGTGCTGGAAAATTCGTACCGGCATAAAGAAGGGTATTGAGGAGGAAAGAATTGCTGCGTATATACTCTTTTACTACCGCTCTCATCTTGCGGAGCATTTCAGGCAAGAGGAAGAATACATATTCCCATTGGTTGGCGAACAAAACATCAGAACACAAAGAGCCATTGCCGAGCACCGTCAAATAGAAGCGTTAATAGATAAGTTAGAAAACAGCGAAACGATAGGTTATAATAGTTTAGAAGAACTGGCAAACAGGTTAGACGCACACATAAGGTATGAAGAGAGAGAATTATTTTCATACATTGAGGAAGAGGCTGAAACAAAGCAGCTGGGAAATGCCGGAGGTATAATAGCCGGGTTACATAACGATATTAAAGAACCTGCCTGGAGTGATGAGTTCTGGGCGAGAACGGTATAAAATATGTTTTCGAAGACCTGCGAATACGCAATCAGGGCCACGATTTATATAGCCTCAGAATATAAGAATGAGGACAAAATCGGCATACAGGATATTTGCAAAAACATTGAAGCTCCTCAGCATTTTACGGCAAAAATATTACAGGTATTGAGCCGCCATGATATAGTCAGCTCTAAGAAAGGTGTACACGGAGGCTTCTTTATTTCAGAAGGCCAGCAGGATACTAAACTTATTGACATTGTATACGCCATAGATGGCGATCATGTATTTACAGGTTGCGCCCTGGGGTTGAAGCAATGNNAATTTAAACCGGTAAGGGAAAGCCTGAAAAAAGTATTGCAGGACACAACTGTCAGGGAGTTAGCGGGAAATATCAAAAAAGGAAAATTTGTTTTGAAAGCCTTAGGGGTATAAAAATTTTATCTGAATAAAAGACTTTTTTATCTTTTATTATGCAATACAGTGGCAAAATAAAAAGGATATGGTTAGGCATCGCACTTGTCAACCTGGTGATAGTAGCAGCATTAGGCTTATTACTCCGCAGCAAAATAGTTTTCTCACTCCCGTTTATTGATTTTAAGTATATCCTACATGCTCACTCACATTATGCTTTCGGCGGCTGGGTTACCATAGCATTACTGACACTGCTCACTTACGAAGTGTTGCCGGCAAGCAGAAATCGCAAGAGAATATATAACATGCTATTAGCAGGTATTTTATTGAATGCGGTGGGTATGCTCATTAGTTTTCCGCTACAGGGCTATGCTTTTTATTCTATTCTCTTTTCTACGTTGTTCATATTCAAAACATATGTCTACAGCTATGTATTTATAAAAGACGTACTGAAAACCAGGAACAGCAGAACTGTAAAACTATTATCCATCGCAGCAATTCTATACCTGGTTATATCATCAGTCGGGCCATTTACGTTAGCATACCTTTTGGCTACAAAATCTGGTAACGCATTCTTATACCGGGATTCCATATATACGTACCTGCACCTGCAATACAATGGCTTTTTCACGCTAGTTGTTATGGCATTGTTACTCAACAGGGTGGAACATTTATTGAACACCCGGCAACTAATATCATCATATCGGTTGGCACACTTACTCAATTTTACAGTTGTGCCTTCTATGTTCCTCAATTACCTGTGGCACTACCCTAACAACCTGTATAGAGTATTGGCAATATCCGGCAGTATTTCCCTTCTCATCTGTACCGTCTACTTCCTGTACACTGCATGGTTGTCCAGAAACGTATTTAAGCGGGAAGGCAAGGCCGCTCAAATAGTTGGCGCTATTGCACTGACAGCTTTTGTGCTCAAAATGTCCATGCAGGCATTTACAATATTTCCTGCATTGGGTCGACTGGTATTTGCCAACCGTCCAATGATTATAGCCTTCTTACACCTTGTATTACTTGGTTTCATATCACTGTATATCATTGCTCATATGCTGCACGCGGGCTACCTGCGCAGAAATAAACAAACTATAACATCAGCCTATGTATTTACATCGGCAGTGGTAGTCAACGAGCTGGTGCTTTTTATGCAGGGCACCGGCGTTATGTTTATGACGAACAGTAGCTATTACAACTGGCTGCTGTGGGCAACAGGCGCATGGCTGTTTGCAGGTTCGGTCTTGCTGGCATACAATTATTACGCAGGGCAAAAGGTAAAAATTAAACCTGCTCATCCGCAGCAGGTGCCAACAACAACTTTTCAACGTAAAAACTATAATAAATATGAATGAACAAAACTTTATCGACGTCACCGTCATTGAGCCCAGAATGAAACACCCGTCTATATTTAATGCCTTCGACAGGTTGGATTCAGGCGAGGCTATTGTAATACACAACGACCACGACCCAAAACCTTTATATTATCAGTTGTTGGGCGAAAGGGGAAACTGCTTTTCTTGGTCATACCTGGCTAACGGCCCTGAAATATGGGAAGTGGAAATAAGAAAAAATGATGAGAAAGCAGGTCAGCAAACCCTGGGTGAAATAGCCGCAAAAGACATGAGAAAGGCTGAAGTGTTTAAGAAGTTTGGTATAGACTTTTGTTGTGGTGGTAAAAAGACGCTAGAAGAAGCTTGTCTTGAAAAAGGGCTGGATGTAATCCGTGTGAAAGACGAATTGAAATTCGCTGAAACAAAAACACAGGCGCAGTACGATTTCGCTGCCTGGAAACCTTCATTCCTTGCGGATTATATTGTTACTGTTCATCATAGTTATGTGAATGAACACGGGCCGGTGATAAAAGACTTATCGGACAAAGTAGCTTCTCATCACGGCCGTAACATGCCTTACCTGCAGGAGGTGAATAAAAAAGTACGTGAACTGGTATGCGAGCTGACAACACATATGAAGAAAGAGGAACAGGTACTGTTTCCTTATATCAAGAAAATGGAGCAGCAACCACCTGCAGAAAAAGGCTTTGACAGCATACAAGACCCAATATGGGTGATGGAGCGTGACCACGAAGTGGCAGGGGAANNCAGGTGCCTGCAACAGCGTGGGCCTGCTGATGCATAAGCTGAATGAATTTGAGTCGGACCTGCACATGCACATACACCTGGAAAATAATATCCTGTTCCCCAAAGCATTAGAAATGGATAAGTGATGATTGCTTTCCTGTAAACCCTGTTTTTTTTTAAATAATCATGCGAGATGATAACGATACAACCTGACACGAAAATATCCGCTATAATAAAAGCCAATGTGCATGCTATTGAAGCAATTGCATCTATCAACCCTCATTTTAACAAGCTTCGGAACCCTATACTGCGAAAAATACTGGCAAGCAGGGTTACTGTGTCTGAAGCTGCGAAAATTGGCAAATGTAGCATTGAGTGTTTTGCCGAAAAATTACGTCCCCTGGGCTTCGACCTTCAATGCGGGGAAGCCTGCCCTCTGCACGATGAGCAGACGGCGGGCAGGGCGTTGCCCTTTGATATTGTATTGGATGTACGGGATGACCTTGCAAAAGGTGATGATCCTTTTAATAAGATAATGGGCGCACTGGCTGAAATAAACAAAGGCAACACCCTGCTATTGGTCAACAGCTTTGTCCCCTTTCCATTAATCAGGATACTGGAAAGAAAAAACTACACGATACAAGTGTTGCACCCCGCCGACGATATAGTGCATACTTATATCCAAAAGCCGGTGACAACTGTTGAAACACTCGAAAGGCCCGATGCTGAACATCCGGGTTTTGAAGCATTGATGGTAGAATATGCAGGAAAAATGACGGTAACGGACGTTCGGGCTATGCCCATGCCACAACCTATGCTGCATATATTGGAACAACTGGAAACACTACACAGCGACAAAGCGCTTTTTGTATATCACAAAAAAGTCCCGATGTTTTTATTGCCCGAGCTGAAAGAGCGTGGCTACCTGTACGCAATCAAAGAAGATGCAGGCACTATACTGATGTTGATCTACAGGAAAAAACATGAAGCCGCCTGACGAACACATATCAGGTATTTCAACTGTTCTGCCATATTATATAGTGGCCCCCGTTTGTTTCGTCATATTCCAGGCATTATTGGTTGCTTCCTTGCCTGAAATTCACTTGCATTATTTCCAACCCAAACTACTTGGGCTTACACACCTTTTTGTCTTAGGTTGGGCAACAATGATGATTTTCGGAGCCAGTAACCAGTTGGTTCCTGTCATTGCTGAAGCAAAGTTATACAGCACAAAATTGCCAATTGTCAGCCTATTGTGCCTGGTTGCGGGTGTTCCGCTGCTCGTCTGGTCATTCTGGGCTTTTCAATTCACATGGATAGCATATTCCGGTGCTGCACTTGTATTATCAGGCATCATCCTGCATGCTTATAATATATACAAGACTGTATCACGGGGCAAGAATAGCATTATTACAGACATTATGCTGATGGCACATGCATGGTTGTTCATTACAGCAAGTATCGGGTTATTGCTGCTTATCAATCTTGTATACCCGCTTTTCCCTGAGGAGCACCTGCACTACCTGAGGATTCACGCCCCGATTGGCATGGCTGGTTGGTTCCTGCAACTAATAATAGCTGTCAGCGCAAGGCTGGTGCCCATGTTCATCCTCAGCAGGAACGAAAACCTCAAGCTCCTGAATATTACATTCTACACTCTAAACGCAGGGCTTGCACTATTTCTTATAGAGGGTATGGTGTTCGGCAGCTTTAATGGCTGGCTATTGTATACCATGCTGATAATCGCCGGATTGACTGCATACGGATGGTACATACATGGATGTTACAAAACTGCCCTGCGAAAACAGAAAGATGCAGGCATGCGGCAAACGTTTATTGCAATAGGTTTTATCATAGTTGCTGTTGTATTTCTTTTTGCCGCAGCATGGGGCGTTCCGGATATGCAGCCACGCATGGCCACTGCCTTTGGCTTTGCATTCTTCGCAGGATTGGTCAGCATCATTATTATGGGACAGACATTCAAAACATTGCCTTTTATTGTGTGGATGCATATCACTAAACCCAATACTCTTCCCGAACTGATGCCCAAAGACCTGTTCAAAGAGGAATGGGTAAACATACAGTTGTGGATATACATGCCTGGATTGCTGCTATTGTTAACCGGCATAATAGCAGCAAAGACAACCCTCCTATACATCGGTTCTATTTTAATGCTTACAGCTTCTATTATCTACGCAGCGCACACAGCATATGTGATAAGTCAACNNAAGTAAAAGACCCGGAATTGAATATCAACATAATAGACCTGGGGCTGGTATATGATATTCATATTGACAAGGCATTGAAAATCGCGGCTATCTCAATGACACTATCCACCCCTGCATGTCCGATGGGCAATATTATTACTAACCATGCAAAAGTAGCAGTGGAAGATGAGTTGGATGGCTATGCAGCAGAAGTAGAACTGGTGTGGCAACCCCGCTGGAGTTATGACAATATTTCTGCCGAAGGGCGTGTAGCCCTTGGCCTATAAGTCTTTTCTTTTAAATATCCTTACAGACAATAATAACGGGAGAAATACCCAGAATAGTAACCAACTGAAAGAGTATATACTACCCGCTGAAGAGCCTAAAAACTTTTTGAACAGCGCACCTGAATACCCCATTAACACAGCCACATCGAGCTTCAAAAGCATCAGCACCCGTGCCAGGTCTATCGGGTTGAACGATAGTATTCCCACTACAGCTTCATCTATCGGGTATTCGCTGAAGGAATAGATAAATACCATCAGCAGACCGTCGAAGAGCATGGTAAAAAACAACGAGGTGATAATCGCTGCTCCTATACCCTTTGTCTTGTCTTTGAACAAAACAAAGATCAACATAGCGANNCTACCAGTGTAATACTCGCTGCTCCGGGAGCCAATATCATTAGCGGAACACCAATACCCGCGATATAGGCCAGGGACAATGAAGTGGCCAATCCTGTATATTCCGCCAGCAGCACTTTTTGCCTTTTTATCGGTTGTGCCAATAATAATTCTATAAACTCTATTGAATTGAAAAAATAGATAGTAGCAAACAGTATGCTGATAATAGGCACGAATAATAACGAGATATTCATCAGGCTCAGCAAACCCTTTGACATATTGGAGTCAAACCCCAAAACACTGATAGACAATACTGCCAGTATAATAGTATAAACCAGTATGGTCTTATTCCTTACCAGGTCAAGGAATACGTATTTAATGATAGTTTTCATGTTCCTTTCCTTTTTTAGTGTGTTGCTGACTCTTTATTATATGCGCAATTATTCTGTTCAGCTTATCCTCTCCCGTTATCTCCTGCAATTCTTCCGTACTCTTATAAAACAGGGGTTTACCTTCCTGCATGTATATGATATGACTGGTAATACCTTCCAGGTCGCTGAGTACGTGCGAGGTAATTAATATCAGTTTACCGCTGTCCTGTTCCTGCACTATCTTTACTTTCAGCAGTTCGCTGGAAACGGGGTCAAGTCCGGCCGTTGGCTCATCCAGTATCAGTATATCAGGAGAGAACAGAAAAGCCAGGCAGGCGCTTACCTTCTGCCTCATACCGCCGCTCAGGCTCCTCATGGTTTTGTGCTGTATCTTCTTTAGTTCAAATCCCTCCACCAGGTCATTATCATATCGGGTGTTATCATGCCTTATTTCTTTTATCATGTTCAGCACCTGCTCTATGGTCATATTTTCAGGGTATCGCCCTATCTGCGGCATGTAGCCTATCTGCCCCCTGTACTGCCAGTTATTCCTCACTACTTCTCCATTCACTTTTATCTCGCCCTTTTCAGGAATAACCAGGCCAAGTATTGATTTTATCAGGGTTGTCTTACCAGAACCGTTGGGGCCCAGCAGTGAAATCGTCCTGCCCCGCTCCAGTTCCAGGCTAACATCGTTTAGCGCCTTAAACTTGCCAAACGACTTGGTAATATGTTCTATACTAATCATTTCAAATCCCATTTAGTCATTACAGGGCTGTCGTCTTTCAATTGGTCAGGTATAATGCTGGGCATCACCTTTTCCACCTTATCGAGTATATCAGTCAGGAAGCTACGATATAATATCATAGCGGTAGGTACCTTTTCTGTCACTACTGCGTATACACTTACCGGGTAATAAGGTATGTCTCCCAAATTGTCCCTGTCCAGGTCATAGCCATCATATTTATCCCAGTAATTATTCTTAAACACATTCAAGACCATTGTACCATTGGTCGCCACATCAAAAGAATTGCTGATAAAATTATTTTCGGTAAAACTACCATTGCTGGAGCTGGCCTGTATACGCATGGCCCAGCCATTATCCCTGAAAATATTGCGGGTAGTATGTATGCGCGTAGCACCCTCCATATATACACCTACTGTGTTTTTCGTGAAGATGTTCCCCTCAATTTTTCCGTCTGTTATTTCTTTCAGCAGCAAACCATAGGCGGCATCCCCCCAGTTGTTCTTGAACACGTTATTGGTCATAGTTACCCCTTTGGAGAACATAACCGCTACTCCTGAACCATTGCCGGAGAAAGTATTGTTATCGTAAACATCATCGTGAGAAAACATAAAATGCAGCCCGTATCGCACGTTCTTCTCCGATGTATTTTTGCTTATTGTTGAATTAACTACGAATTCAAGATATATGCCATCACGATGGCCGTACACTTTATTACCCTTAATGCGCAGGTCATCGCCTCGCCAGGCATGTATGCCATTACCGCTGTTTTGTTCATCAATAGCCGCCGATTTTACGATATTGTTCGCAATCAGGCAATGAGCCCCGTTCTGCACATACACGCCATAGGTATTATTCAGTAGCTTGTTGTTGCGTACAGTCACATATTCCGACTCCTGTATGCGCACGGCAGCCATATCCTGCATACTGGATACGCCTGTATTTTTTACCGTAAGGCCCTGCAATACAATGCCATCTGCAGCCAATACAAATATCTCCGACTTTTTCTGCCCGTCTACTACCGCATTGCCTTCACCTTTAATAAATAGCTTTTTGTTGACGANNTGTATATCCCTTCTTTAATGGTGATTGTATCACCTGCAGCAGCATTACTCACAGCTTTTTTTATTTCACCGCTGCCTGGCGTAACAATATGATTCTTTCCATAGGATATTGTGAATAATCCGGAAAGAGTTGATAGCAGTAATATTTTTTTCAAGCCTGAAATCATCATTGAATGTTGTTCCATTGCAACACTGCAGTGCTCAAACTGTCGGCAAAATGCTGTGCTTCTGTTGCTGTTACAAATGCAGCGTAGTTACCATTCATAGGACTGGCAAAAAACTCATGTTGGATATAAGCAGCTTGTTTGGCGTCAATTACATCATTTTTGTCAGTGCTATGCTTTTCTACGAAAAGTGATAATTCTCCCTCGTTCATAGCCTGCTCTGAAATAAACTGCCTCAGGCAAAGGATGTCGTCAAACTTGTACACCTTGCCTTTGTCAGTCACCACCTCCGCAGCGTAACGTGCATCCATTATCGTCATCTTGCAATGCGCGCAACCGTCACTGCCATATTCTATCGGTTTATACCCTTTTGAGCAGGAAGCCAGCATCAGCAGCACCGGAAAAAATATTTTCATTATGTTTTTCATTTTGCAGCGGTTTTAGATTTCTTCCATTCATAATAACATACAAAAACCATCAGGGCGCCTGCAGCAATATAAAACCATCCCCCCACATGAGGTTGAGATAAAGCCTCAAAATTCAACATCTTCTTATAACCTATCAACGGCGGCTGATATGCCATACCCGGTACTTGTATAGGTGCATTAGGGTCCAGTTCGTGGCCATATTTATACAGCCAGCTATAAAAATCATAGAAAGACACTAATCCAATTACAACAAATATACCCGTCCATATATAATAATACCTTTTTCTGTTGAGCACCAGTACTAAAAGCCCCAGCGCCATAAATGACATCATAGTTATGGGCAGGTATACAAACTCTTTAAAGTCCTCCTTATGTATCGTTTTCATACCTATATAGTGATTCAGGCCGTTGATGATTTCCACATCACCCCCTACGTCGTTTATCCATATCTGCATAGACAGGCCATCAGGGTATTGTGGTGCGCCAAGCTGTATATCCCACATAGGATAGGCCCACAGCGTTGCCAGGAAGAGGATTACTACTATTATACTCGCCTTACCGATTTTTGTCAATTTCATCTTTCCTCGTTTTTTTAAGAAATAATGGTAGTACCCGTTTGGCGGGGCACTACCATTATACAACTATTCATTATTTAACAGCTACCCCGGGGGCTGTTTCCCCTATACCAAACTTCAACGGTACATTACTTCCTTTAGGAGATACCCTCATGTATCCTTGCATCTCCTGGTGCAGGGCAGAGCAGAAATCTGTGCAATAGAACGGATAGATACCCGGCTTCTCAGGTACAAACTTCAGCGTGTTGGTTTCACCCGGCATTATCAGCAGTTCCGCATTCGCATTGTTTTTGATAGCGAAACCGTGTGGAATATCCCAGTCTTGCTCCAGGTTGGTTACGTGGAAGTAAACTTCATCACCCACGTATACACCTTCTATATTGTCCGGAGCCAGGTGAGAGCGGATAGCAGTCATGTACACATCTACACGGTTACCGGTACGCACCACTTTGGTTTCCTTTTCACCCATGGATACATACTTGTGCTTGTTCTTATTGATATCGTAGATTTTGACGCTCTTGTCTTTAATCACGCTCGCGGCAATACCTTGTGCGTAGTGTGGCTCACCTACTGTCGGGAAGTCCAGTATCAGCTCCATCTTATCGCCGCTGATATCATATATCTGTGCGGATTGTGCCAGTTCAGGGCCTGTAGGCAGGTACCTGTCTTTGGTAATTTTATTGTAAGCGATTACGTATTTACCCCATGGCTTTTTAGTATCACCACCGGGTATACACAGGTGGCCTATTGAATAGTACGTTGGTGCCCTGTCTACTACTTCCAGTGATTCAACGTTCCATTTCACAATTTCAGAAGACAGGAACATAGAAGTATAAGCAAAACCTTTACCGTCAAACTCGGTATGCAATGGGCCGAGGCCGGGCTTCTTCACTTCGCCGTGCAGTACAGACTCGTACTTAACAACAGGTATGCCATGATAGTCACCTTCAAAATCTTTGGCAGCAATTGCTTTAGTCAGCTTGTCGAAAGAAAACACCGGTATCAGTGCAGCCAGTTTACCACTACCAACAATATACTGTCCTGTAGGGTCTACGTCACATCCGTGCGGAGACTTAGGGCAGGGTATCATATATATCATGTCCTTCAGCTCGCTGTGGTCCAGCACTATTACATCTTNNTTGGTGCCTTTGCCGGATTTTACATACTCCTCTATTTTCTTCCAGTTCAGCGCTACTATGAAGTCTTTATCTTTTTCTGAGGCTTGTACCTCCAGCAATGTGTGCGCCTGCTCTGTATTATATGTGGAGAAGAAGAACCAATCGTGAGAAGGGCCTTTACCACCACGGCTCAGGTCAAGGTCCATACCCGGCAACACTACCTGGAAGGCGATATTCATATTACCATGGTCTTTGTCAACGCTGATAAACGAGATGGTACTTTTGAAATTCTCTTTAAATGAACTGATGGGTACATCCTGCTGGCCCAATGGCACCGCAAACCTCGTACCCGCTACTACGTACTCTGTATTTTC
>DINJ01000115.1:14846-17659 GCA_002423665.1 Bacteroidetes bacterium UBA5543
CCCGCACTATTGGGCAACTGCAGTATTTCCACTGTCTTAAACGTTGTCAGGTCAATACGCGCAACACGGGGAGTGTTATTCGCATTGGCAAACAACCAGCGTCCGTCCTGCTCTCCATTGGTAAGGGATATGGTCAGGTGGTGCTGGTCATCCCAGGGTACCTGGCCGGCTGTAGTGTTCAGCATGGGCTTTGTTTCCTCGCTGTAGCCGTAACCGTTCTCCGGGAACACAGNNCATCGTGCTGTCCCGGGGCCACATACGCTTTGGCTGCAGCATTTCCGGTAACCACAGACTCGGTGCTTTTCATTTTGCAACCCTGCAGGGCAACAAAGGTACCTGCACCAAGCAGACTGTACATTAGGAGCTTTTTCATAAAAGAGAAATTTATTATTATTTGATTTTAGCCTTTGCTATTGCATATCATTCTGCCTCATGAACTCCAGCACACCGCGTGCTTCTTCATCAGACAGGTTCTGGTTGGGCATACGCACCATACATATTTCCAGCATAGCCTGAGATTCGGGGTCTTTTTCCAG
The DNA here is from genome assembly GCA_002423665.1 of Bacteroidetes bacterium UBA5543. Taxonomy (GTDB): domain Bacteria; phylum Bacteroidota; class Bacteroidia; order Chitinophagales; family Chitinophagaceae; genus UBA5543. The sequence continues at coordinate 15,383 of DINJ01000115.1, forward strand.
CATCTCGTCTACATTGGTTACGAAGTTCATGATCCACTCAGGGGTACGGCGGTCTGTTACATCTTCCCAGCCTGGGCCTACCAGTTTTTCACCGGTCAGTTTATGGCATGCGGCACATTTTACATCATATACATTTTTACCGGTAGCTATCATTCCTTCGTCCAGCGGATTGGTCAACTCCACATTCTCGTACTTACCTATTCCTTTATCGTTGGCGGCAGGCGCTTCCTCTACCATCGAAGCGGGTGCCTCGGTAGTTTCTGCTTTTTTATCAGAGTCGCCTCCACAGCTATACAGTACAATACTTGCCATTAAGGCGGTTACAGTCAGGNNTTTCATTTGTTTCATTTTTTAAATATTTAATTCTCTATAAAATTAAATAAATTATTTATTTTTTTTGTTTAGCATAACAATTGATATTATCAATTATTACAGAACAAAAGTCGTACGGGACAGGCATAAAAAATATGACGTTAGTCATATAGCAGATAAAAAGGTCTTTTTTACAGCATTTACATAAAACCTCGTAAAAGAAAATGCAGTCCGGCGCTGCATGCAGCGGATTTAAACACAAAAACTTTTGTTGAAAAATTTCATGCATTAATGCACAGAGAAAAGTTACAGGCGACAGACAATGACAAAACTCATTGGAGTATTGTCAGGCGAAACAGGAATACACAACATCACTCCTCTCCCAAACAACATATACCCACCAGTACGGATACCTATAGAATATATACGGGCGTACTTTTATACCTCACAAAACAATATGATATGAACAGAATATTCTCGTGCTTGGCTATGATGCTGCTAACAACCGTTGTTATATCATGCTCCAAAACATCAGACCCTCAACCCACAACCAATAATAACAATAATACCACCGATACAAACTTCTACTTCACAGCTAAAATAGATGGAACAGACTGGTCGGCCGATATGCAGAGCACTAACACTTCCATCAAATCCTCCCACCAGGGTTTACTCACTATACAGGCTGCGCTTACGCCTGTTACGTCGGGGGTATTCCTGATCAACCTTTACAACTACAACGGCGCCGGCACCTATACAGTTGGCACAGGGGCTACCAACAGCTATTCCCGCTATNNGCCACAAGTAACTACTCCGCCTGGAAAGCCGAAACACCGGGCAGCACCACTACGGGAACATTTACTATCACCAAAGACGATGGCAGCATTGTAGAAGGTACTTTCAGTTTCGACGGCTACAGCGAAGAAACTAAGGACACAAAGAAAATTACGGATGGAAAGTTCCGTATGAAGAAACAATAAAACCCTTATTATTTAGCATAGACAGGGGGTGCATTTGCACCCTCTTTTCTTTTACACAGCATACATTCAGCACAAAAAAGCGGTTGCTCAACAAAGCAACCGCTTAACTATCAGTTTCAACAACTTCCAGATAATCTTCTGAAAGGACATAACGCATAATTAATGGTCTGGCTTGGGTTCCGTCATACTAAACCAGTTACCGCAACCGTCATTTACAATACATTCTACGCCATAAAACTGCTCCTTGGGTTCCGTCACTTCTATACCCTTTGCCTTCATTTCTTCATACGTTGCCCGGCAGTCAGGTGTTTGCATCACTCCACCTCCCATTTGTCCCTGCTCCAGCAATGTCTTGAATGCGTTGCGTACATCATCCTTCATCATCGGGTTCTCGTTCACAGGCATCAGTACCACCTGCAGGTCCGGCTGGTCGGGAGGTGTCAGGGTCAGCCATCTGAACCCATTGTCCATTTTAACGTCGGTATGTACTTTAAATCNNGGCCGCTCGTCAGTTGCCTTTCTACGCTCCAGTGCTTCGTTGCGGTATACCTGCGGACTGACACCACTTTTCTTTTTAAACAGGGTACTGAATGAACCCAGGCTTTCAAAACCCACACTCATGCATACCTGCGATACCGTATTTGTTTCCAGCCCCAGCATCCTTTTTGCCGCCTCTATGCGCACCTGGGTCAGGTATTCGTGCGGCGTCTTTTTATAGATGCGTGTGAACAGTTTATGAAAATGGAATGGGGAAAAACATGCCTGTTGCGACACCAGCTCCAGCTTTATCGGCTCATGCAGGTTATCGTCTATATACATTTTGGNNGGCGGCCACCACCCGCTTATATATATCGGCATCCATTGACATGGAGTAAAGATATTGGATTTCCCCGGATGATTATCCGATCCGCATCGCCTTCAGCGATTTCCTGATAGAAAACACATGCATAAATACAGCAGCAGGCATAAATGCTGCAGCTATATA
>DINJ01000086.1 GCA_002423665.1 Bacteroidetes bacterium UBA5543
ATACAATCAATAAACATAATGGTAAAATAGAGTTTGATTCTGTTTTGGGAGAGGGAACTGAGTTTAATATTACATTGCCGGTAAAATTAGTTAATGTTCAAATAGAGGCATAAGTTGGTGACCAATAAGAAAATTAAGGTATTATACATAGACGATGAACCTAACAACCTGGTCAGCTTCAAAGCTTCTTTCAGGTTCGACTACAATGTCTTTATCGCTAACAATACCGACGAAGCACTCAAACGGTTAACAGACAATCCTGATATCAGCGTTATACTCAGCGACCAACGCATGCCGGGTATGACCGGGGTTGAGTTTTTTGAAGATATCAGGACGAAGTTTCCCAATCCTGTGAGGATATTAATTACAGGATATACTGATATAGATTCAGTCATTAGCGCTATCAACCGCGGCCATGTATTCCGGTACATCAAAAAGCCGTGGGCCGATGAAGATGTTCATTCGGCTATAGATGAGGCTCATAAGTTCTATGTCACCACTTCCATGCTAGCGCTGAAGAACGAAGAACTGCAAAAAGCATACGAGGAGTTGGATAAGTTTGCTTACAGCGCAACACATGATATGAGGGGGCCCATTCTCAGTGTGCTGGGTATTATAGACCTGACAAAAAATGCGGAGGAGATGGGTGAGATAAAGGAAATGGTGGGGATGATGGAAAATGCAATGCTCAAATTGGATAACTATATTCAAAACCTGCACGACCATTATAGTATCCGCAGAGGTGAATTGAATATTACTGATATTGATTTTGAGAATGTAATGAAGGATATGAGCGATTTGTATGACATAAACAGTCGCTTAAAGAATGTCCGTTTTGAAAAATCAGTACAGCAAAACGGCAAATTCAGAAGCGACGACATCTCGATTAAGATTATTGTCAATAACCTTTTGTCTAATGCCTTTAAATACCAGAAGAGAGACTCTGCGGACAAACTGGTATCTTTTTCAATTAAATCTGAAAACGGAAATGCAGTTATTACGGTGGAAGATAATGGCATAGGTATACCTGAGAAAAATATGAATGATGTCTTTACCATGTTTTTCCGTGGAGCGAATGATGAAATTGGTTCAGGTTTCGGGCTATATAATGTAAAAGACGCATTGAATAAAATCAACGGGAAAATAGAAGTGACATCTACAGAAAATGTTGGTTCTAAATTTATTGTAACNNGGGGAAAATGAATTTCATAGTTATTGACGATAGTAAACTTGACTGCTTTATTGCTGAAAAGATTATTCTGAACAGTGGAATGTGTGAATCCGTAAAAGTTTTTCAGCAAGCATCACAGGCCCTGGACCATATTAGGGCTGCGGGAGATACTCCCGGCACAACGGTAGTATTTGTGGATATACAGATGCCCGTAATGAACGGTTTTGAATTCGTCGAAAATTTTGAAAAACTGGAGGACGGACTGAAGAAGAACTATCATATGTACATGCTTTCGTCTTCTATTAACGAGAATGACATAGCCAGGGTAAAGGGCTATGCGTCTGTCAGGCATTTCCTTAATAAACCACTGACTAACGATACAATAAAAGCAGTATTGGAAGAATTTAACGGCTGAATTACTTCACAGGCTCTACCATATAGCCTTGTTCCTTCAATAGATGAATAAGGCCTTTTTCGCCCCACAGGTGCCCGGCGCCAACAGCAAAGAAAATTGACTTTTGGTCCATTCGTTCGGCCATGCGGTCTATCCATTTTTCATTTCGTTCGTCCAGGAAAGCATCCATGTTGTCACCTTCTTCCTTCGACTTCATGATAAGGGCGTGGAGGGTCTGTATGTCTTGTCTTTTGTAAGCGTCTATCATTTCCTGGTATTGAGACATTTCGTCCGTATGCCCCTTTGCTATTCGTACCAACTCCTGTACTATGCTGTCTACAGGTATCTGGTCCAGCAATTTTATTTGTTCAGCAGGAGACTCAAGGCCGGTTATTTCTTTACCTTGTTCCTTTGCGGTTTCCGATAGTTTTACTTCATATGACACCACACTGTCGCAGGTCGGCGAGCTAGATGTCAGCAATGTCTGCAGCACAATTGGTTTCATAGAAGCGAACATGGTAATGTTTACACCCAGGCTGTCCCTGAAGTACTTTTCTACCAGGGTGTACTCTTCGGCTGTAAAATAGTCTTCAAGTTTTTTACCGCTTTGCTCTACCATGGCCGTTGCTACCTGCATCAGTATCGATGGGTCGTCCATGTCCATTTCCATACATACTTCCTGTGTTGCCTCGAAACTTTTTTTCATTGTTTTAGTCCACACATAGTTTTCCTGGCAAACTATATGTATCGTGCCAAACAGGTATGATGGTTGTTGCATCTCCTTGCCGCTTATTTTCCACAACAAGGATTTGTTGTTGCCGTCCGTGTCCTGGGCTTGCACACTTGCCGTGCACAATAGAGCTCCTATCAGTACTAGTATTCTTTTCATCCGTTAGTGGTGGTGTTCAAATATCAGCGTTAACAATCCTATGCCCAGGCCGGATAATATTGCCAGTATTTTTTTGCCTGTTAACATATGGTGGCGGGTTCCGCTCTCGAAAAATATTGTAGTGGAAATATGTATAAACGCACCGGCTACAATTGGTATCAGTGATATCACTAATTGTGCTATAAAATGGTAACTCATGCCCAGTGCATTAGCCAGTACGCCGGACATTGGGGTTATCAGGCTGAATAATACCAATGCGAGTACGGTTCTGGTCATGGATTTAGACGTCTGTAAGATTAGCGATGTCACCAGTATCGCTTCCGGTATTTTGTGCGCTGCCACCGCCATGTATAAGGCAGGTTCTGTTGCTTCCATGCGATAGTTAAAACCTAATGGCAATCCTTCCATAAAGGCATGTACGGATAAGCCCAGCATAATGGAAGTGACCGGTACATGTTTATGTCCCTCATGTTCGTGCACATGCATGTGCCCATGCTCTATACCATGCGTAAATCGCTGGATGAACAATTGTATGAAAAAGCCTATCAGTAAAAAGAGTCCTGCTTTTGAACCTATTTCCTCAAAGGTTTCAGGTAGTAGGTGCAGAAATGTCATACTGAGAAGGAAAGCGCCGGAAAATGCCAGCATGTATTGCATGGCATCATCGTTCAGCTTCTTTATCCATAATGGCAGGCTACCACCTATGAAGGTGAGCAGGAATAAAATAAGGCTGTATGTAAATGACATTCGCTAACAATATAATGCAATCAGCAAAAGTATAATCATTTTCTCATACCATGGCTGATAATACACCTTTGCTTTGTTAAATATCAAAATAGCTCAACTTTTTACATTACAAGGTTGTTGCATTTTATTGATAATTAATTTATATTTAGATAAGAAAATGGAACTCCTCGATTGGCATAAGTTAATGAGGGCCGATTTGCTCAAGTCGGGAAAGCTGCTGATTGCACAACCATTTATGCAGGACGCACATTTTTCCCGTACAGTTGTCTTTTTGTGCGAATATGGCGAAGAAGGCTCCCTGGGCTTTATTCTTAATCAGCCTACAGCTCTTAATATAGGTGATTTACTACCTGAATTATATTATCCCAGCCTGAACGTGAACCAGGGTGGCCCGGTACAATTAGATACCTTGCATATGCTACACCGTATGCCTGAACGAATAGGGGGTATTGAAGTGGATAATGGGGTCTATTGGGGTGGGTCTTTCGATGCCCTTCAGTCCCAAAGTTCAGATGCCGCTCTCAATACTGCTGATATTATGCTGTTTGTTGGCTATGCCGGCTGGTCCCCCGGCCAGTTAGAGCAGGAGATTAGTGATGGTTCATGGCTCATTTCAGATGTTTCCCAGCATGTTGTGTTTGATACAGCTCCCGAGGATGTCTGGAAAGCCGCTGTACTATCCTTAGGCAAGGAGTACAGCCATCTTGTCAATATGCCGGTAAACCCGGGGCTCAACTGATCCTGTTCCTATTGTAAGTAGCAGTTCATTAACTTTGTCCTCTTTACAAGTATCAATTCGTTTATGGCTGTCAGNNTTATCCTGGTATTGTCTGCCTGCTCCCAATCTGAACCTGTAGCAGACAACACTTCTGAAGGAAGTTATTTTTCCATTATTGAATTTGCGCAGGACCAATGGTATATGTACAAGGGGCAGCCTCGTAGTATTGTAAAGAAAGTCTATTTCAACGGTGAGGTAGATAGCACCTATACCAATGCTTTCGAGGTAGACTGGGCTTCAATATTTAAAGTGTTTTTTGAGACTGATATATCTGACCCTAAATTCATCGGCCAGTACGACTTCAGTGCTTTTGAAGAACCGACTACGACTTCCAAAGGCTTCTATTACGAAGCAAAAAGTGAAAAACTATACACACGTAGGGTGCATATCACCTCAGATTATTTCACGGATAAGGTTAAGTCTGTATATGTAGAAGCTGAACGGTCTGATAGAATGGGTACAATGAACCTCAAGTTATATTACGAACCTTTGAAGTCTATTAGTATTCATGAACTGGAAACGTCTAAAACCGGCCAAAAGAAAGAGCTGAGGGTGGTGTATGAGTATATGTAAAGCAGAGTAGATGACAAGGGAAGAGTTCAACGATATTGCGCCTGCCATACCACACCAGCCCGGATGTTATAAATACTACGACAAGCGTGGGGAGCTGCTATATGTGGGTAAGGCAAAAGACCTGCGCAAACGCGTGAGCTCATATTTCAATAAGGTGGTCGCTAACTACAAAACCGGCAAGCTGGTTATGTCTATTCACCGTATTGAGTACACCGTCACCAACAATGAACATGATGCATTCCTGCTGGAAAATTCGCTTANNGGTTTTTATTACCCGCAGGCTTATTAATGATGGATCGGAATACCTGGGGCCGTTTACGGGGGTAGCACGTGTGCGAGAGTTGTTGACGCTGATTCGCCAGTTAATACCATTACGAACCTGCAACCTCAACCTTTCGGCTCACAATTTAGCCAGGGGTAAATACAAAGTATGCCTGGAATACCACTTGGGCAATTGCAGCGGCCCCTGCGAGGGCTTGCAGACAGAAGGTGACTATGCACGTAATCTGCAACAGGTAAGGCATATATTAAAAGGAAACACAGGCGAGGTGATGAACTACCTCCGGGACGATATGCAACGCTATGCCGCTGACATGGAGTTTGAAAAAGCTGAAATATATAAGAAGAAGATAGAAGACCTGCAACGGTATACCAGCAAGTCGGCGGTGTCTAACCTGCGGTTGGGCGATGTAGATGTCATTAGTATTGTAAGTGAAGATGAGCGTGCATTTGTCAACTATATGATGGTGGTTGATGGGAATATAATCTATGCTAAAAACCTGCGTATCGAAAAAAAACTGGATGAAACTGATGAAGAAATACTTTCTATAGCTTACGACAATCTACGCAATACTTTTGAAAGTAATACACGTGAAGTATTGGCGCCTGTTATCATAGACATCGCTGATGAAAATGTTAAGCTCACAATACCAAAGATAGGCGACAAGAAAAAGTTGTTGGAACTGAGCGAGAAGAATGCATATGTTTTTCGCGATGAAAATAAGCGCAAAGATACCTTATTGCTTGGCGGCGCCTCAGCCGAAGGGAAAATGGAAGTGCTGGAAGAGCTGCAAGATGCCCTGCAACTATCAGAGCTGCCCGTACACATAGAGTGTTTTGATAACTCCAACTTCCAGGGGGCTTTCCCGGTATCGGCTATGGTATGTTTTAAAAACGGCGTGCCTTCAAAAAAGGACTACCGTCATTATCATATCAAAACGGTTGAAGGTATCAATGATTTCGCTTCTATGGCAGAAGTGGTATACCGTCGTTACAAACGTTTGCTGGATGAAGGACAGCCTTTGCCCCAACTGGTAATTATAGACGGAGGCAAGGGGCAATTGAGTGCGGCTATGGAGAGTATTGAGAAACTAGGTCTAACAGGTAGTATGNNGTTGTAGGCCTTGCCAAGCGTGAAGAATCGATATTCTTCCCCGGGGACACAGAACCGCTGCAACTTCCATATGACACCCCGGCCCACCTGCTCGTACGTTATATCCGCGATGAGGTACATCGCTTCGGCATCACTTTCCATAGAGATACCCGTAGCAAGGGCACTTTCAAAAACGAACTGGAAGCGATAAAGGGTATTGGCGCTACCACGGCCACACAACTACTAAAGGAATTTCGCTCAATTAAAAATATCAAGACCCTTACCGAGCGGGAACTAACCCGTGTCATCGGACAGAAAAAAGCACGCATCGTGTGGGATTACTTTAACGAACAGGGTGGGCGTGCGCCGGATGCGGGTAAATGATAACTACATGGTCTATTATGTAATTATTCGGCTCAGTTCATTCATCCCCAACTGCTATTATATAATAAATTTCGCAGTTCAATAGATTAGGGCTACCTTTGCAACCATATTGGCCTTCTGCCTTTGCATTTTCTGATTTGCATGCACGCTACTTTTCAGTCTCCGCTTTTCCAGTAGTCCATTTGTTCAACCGCCCGTAGATGTTATTAGCCGGATATAATGCCGATGCTTAATCTATGCGCAGATTTTTTATTATACAAATCAAACAATGACATTCAAAGATTTAGAAATTATAGATCCTATACTTACCGCCCTGCACGATGAAGGCTATAACTCACCTACGCCGATACAGCAGCAGGGCATACCTCCTGTTGCGCAGGGCAAAGACCTGTTGGGCTGCGCCCAGACCGGTACAGGCAAAACAGCCGCTTTTGNNCCCTATCCTGCAGATACTGAGCAAAGCACAAACGAACAAACGTAATATCAGGGCGTTGATTCTAACACCTACCCGCGAGTTGGCTCTGCAGATAGACGAGAGCCTGGCCACTTACGGCAAGAATTTACGCCTCAGGCATACAGCCATATTTGGCGGCGTACCGCAGGGCAAGCAAACTAAGATATTGCAGGCAGGTATAGATATTTTAGTGGCAACACCGGGCCGCCTGCTCGATTTAATGCAACAGGGCTTTATCAGCCTGTCCGGTATAGAGATTTTTGTGTTGGACGAGGCGGACAGGATGCTGGATATGGGTTTTGTGCACGATGTAAAGAAGTTGATTACAAAGCTGCCTCAGCAAAGGCAAACCTTGTTTTTCTCCGCCACTATGCCCCCGGTA
>DINJ01000217.1:0-12615 GCA_002423665.1 Bacteroidetes bacterium UBA5543
CTGTTGTATGAGGGTCTATACTCCTGATGGCGGCTATCTCAGGCGTGTTTTTTGCTGCGGGCAAAATACCTCCATGTCCCGGTTTAGCTCCTTGCGATAACTTTAATTCAATCATCTTTACTTCCTTTCGGCCCGCATTGATGCTGAACAATTCAGGTGAAAAAAGCCCGGACTTATCCCGGCAACCGAAATATCCCGTCCCTATCTGCCATACCAGGTCGCCGCCCTGCAGGTGATATTCGCTGATACCACCTTCCCCGGTATTGTGGGCGAACCCGCCTATAGCGGCACCATTGTTCAGCGAACTGATGGCGGTTTTGCTCAGTGCACCATAACTCATAGCGCCAATATTCAGTATGCTGGCATCATAGGGCTGGCTGCACAGGCTGTTACCGATGGTTACCCTCAGGTCTTTTTCTTTAATTTTTACAGGGAACATAGAATGTGACACCCACTCGTGCCCCGGAGCGTTTGCATTCTCCTGCATACCGAATGCCACAGTCTGTTTTACATTTTTGGCGCGCTGGTACACTATAGAGCGCTGCCTTCGGTTAAATGGTTTGCCGTCCAGGTCCGATTCAAAAAAGTATTGCCTGAACTCGGGCCTTACCGATTCAAACAAATAGCGGGCGTATCCCAACAGGGGATAGTTGCGGAGAATAGTGTGCCTGCGCTGCCTTGTATTGGCGGTGGCCACCACTGCTAGTAAAAGAGCAAAGGGCAATGCCCATAGCCAATTATAGGATATTGTTACACTCAGGATAATGACTATGACACCCAGGGTATAAATGCCTGCAACTATCATAGCCCTGGCTGAAACCTTATTAAGATTCCAAGACATGATTATGTTATTTAATGAAAAAATTGAGAAAAAGGACTGATGTAAATCCCCCGGAACCTATGTTATTTGCAGGCCGGGGCTATAGTATTAAAGTCCTTAAAGTTGGAAACGTAGTACGCTTTATTGCAAAAGCAATGAAACCGACGCGTATAGTTAAGACATGCAGCACTGCCCACCATGTCCGGGTGGCATATTGTGTATTGTATATAATTATACTGCTGCATGACTGCAAAGTTATGTATAATTTTCACTCTGATTTGTTAAAGTGATTCGAGGTACTACTCTTTACCGGGTTTAGGCATTTCCGATTTGCGCGCCATTGGTTTTACCCTCAATAGTTTTACTACGTAGGTGGCGGTCTGCCCTGTATTGGGCTTCATCCACGATTCGGGGCTGCCGCCTGCTTTCAGCATAGAATCTACTGACATGATAATTGCTACACTATCACCGGGGGTCATCAATTGCACTACTTCCTGTATATCGGTTTTGGTAGTTGGTTGCTGCATCAGGAAACCTATCGGCTTACCTTCACCGGCCTCGCGGGAATTATAAATCCTTTTACCTTCTACATCTACATACATATGTGCTTCTACATAATCGCCATAACGCGGTTTAGGTTCACCCGGTACATCCAGCAACATTTGGTATGCCACACCACCGGGTAGTTGCACCGTTTCGGCTTTCTGCCCCTGTGCATGTGCAGCACATATCATCATCAATGCAAATAGTACTCGTTTCATCGCTTACTGTTGAAAGATAAAAATAGGGCTTTTTGCAGGAACAGTGTGAATAACAAAAAGGCGGAACTGACCAGTTCCACCTTTTTTAACAAGTAGTTTAAACTTGCTTACATAGTTGTAGGCTGATGATTATTCAAAAATTCGATATTTTGTTTTTCTAACTCGGTCAGGTCAGATTGCACATTTGCTGAACGGGGATTGTACCATTCAAAGCGGCCAAAGTGTGACTTCAGGTCATCATCCGTAAAAGTCATTCCATGGCGGGCGTATATCTCGTTCAGCATTACNNGCCCTCGGGATAAAAGCCGGGAACGGTGCCCCAATCCATTTCATCGTGCATCTGGCGGAAACGGCGTACCTCATCGTTACTATAACCGTCCACATTGTACATGCGCCTGAAATCTTCTTCAGACAAGCTGTAAGTAGTACCTGTTGTAGTTCCGTCGGTAGTAGTAGCGCCATCCGTTGTTACATCAGTAGAGGCGGTAGTATCAGTGGTTTCGTCCATCTTGTCGGCATCGTTATTGCACTTACACGATGCCACCAGCAGGAGGCTGAAAAACGTCAGCAAAAGAAGCTGTTTCATAATATCAAATTTTGGTTAACGTAATTACAACAGCAGAACCGCTGTAAATGTTTAATAAAATTTGAATTTGATGGGTGTGCTACCCCTCCACTCTCCTGATATCTGCGCCCAGGGCGTTCAGCCTTTCGTCTATGCGCTCGTAGCCGCGGTCTATCTGGTTGATGTTGTGTATAGTACTCTTGCCCTTGGCGGATAATGCCGCTATCAGCAGCGCCACACCCGCACGTATGTCGGGGCTGGTCATGGTGATACCGCGCAGCGGCACCTGCCTGTCCAGGCCTATAACTACGGCACGGTGAGGGTCGCNNTGGTCGTACACGGTAAGTATAGACCCATCTATGAATTTCTGTATGCGGTAATGTTCCTGTGCGGGTATGTGTATATCATCGCCCTCTATCCTCAGGTCTATACCCAGTTGCTGAAAGGTTTCGGGTATTACACCCAGGTGCCCAACATCCGCGTTTTTGATGGTCAGTTCACTTTGCGTCATCGCTGCCAGGCCTATGAATGAGCCTACCTCAATCATATCAGCCAGCATGCGGTGTTCGCAGCCCTTCAGCTTCTCTACGCCTTCTATCACAATCTTATTGCTGGCAATGCCGCTTATTTTTGCGCCCATGCGGTTGAGCATATGGCATAGCTGCTGCACATAAGGTTCGCAAGCCGCATTATATATGGTGGTAGTACCGGGTGTCAATACCGCTGCCATCACAATATTGGCAGTACCGGTTACCGATGGTTCGCCCAGCAGGATAGTAGCTCCTTGCATGGCAGTACCGTCTAGTGTAAACAGGCTTTCATCGCTGTCGTACTCAAAACGCACGCCCAGTTTTTCAAAACCACGAATATGCGTATCCAGCCTGCGGCGGCCTATCTTATCGCCTCCCGGCTGTGGTATATGTGCTGTCTTATAACGTGCCAGCATAGGCCCGGCCAGCATTACCGCTCCACGCAGCCTCGATGATTTCTTTTTGAATACCGGGTCGGTAAAGAAACTTNNTCTGTAGCCTGTAATGTTACCGTGTTGGCACTCTTGCGGGTCACCGTCACTCCCATGTCACCCAGCACTTCTATCAGCGTGTTTACGTCTAGTATATCAGGCACATTGCTAAAAGTAACGGGCTCGTCAGTAAGCAGGGCTGCGCAGANNTGTTTTTATTGTTGTTTTCAAAGTTCTGGCGACTATCGAAGTATACACGGTAACCACCTTGTTCGTATTGCAGCTTACCATTGGTCAGTACCGATAGTTCGTTCTTTATCATGTCATCATGCACAGGCTCACGGTGCCAGTTGATGTACGCCAGCTTCATATAATAACCTATCAACTGAGTCATGCTCTGGCGCTTTTCTTCGTCAGTTTCAGCTATCGCCCTTTCTATCAGCGAGTTCAGGTTTTTGCCAAAATGCCTTACAGCTACCTTGGTTTGAGGATAAGGCAGCGGCTCAGGCCTGGCAAACATCTCCTCCCTGGTTGGCGGCGGAAAGGGACTGTCCACGTCCAGCTTGAAGTCTGAAATAAAGTACAGGTGGTCCCACAGCTTATGCTTGTAGTCCTCCATTATCTTCAGGCCCGGGTTCAGCGTAGCCATCAGGTCTATTATCATTTCGGCATAGCGGGTGCGTTTATCCCTTTCAGGTATGGTCATCATATAGGTCACCATCTTCTGCACGTTGCGGCCATATTCGGGAATCAACAGTTTATCCCGCGTAGTATTATATTCCATAATTAATTCAAAAGTTAAAAGCCAAATCCCGATAATTATCGGGCAAAAAAAAATCGAAGAATGTCGCCGTAAGTAGGGCGTCTGAATCTTTTTGTAGTGGTACGTCTTATCCTCGTTTTAAGAAGAGAGGTAAGGATAATATTACCGGAGCAGTACAAAGATAGGGAAAAAACAATATAGACTGAAGGCTAGATATTTTCTATATCGCCTTCAGTCATTTTATCACTTTCTGTTTTGGCGTTTATTTCCTTAATAACGCCATCCAGTGTATTGGCTGCCTCTGTAACTCCCTGGAGTATCTCCAGGTTGATGGGGTCTTCCGGGTTTTCTTTATTGAACAGCTGAACCAACCCCAATATTGATGCCACCGGGGCACGCACCTTGTGCGACTGTATCCAGGCTATGTCTTTTAACCGTTGGTTTTGTGTCTGAATTTTTTGCAAGTAGAGGCGTTGCTCCGTTACATCCTGTATGGTACCTTTCACTGCTGTAATAGAACCTGCGGGCGATAATATTAAACGGCCGACTACCAACAAATGCTTAATGCCGCTGCCGGGCGTATGTACACGGCAGTAGAAATTTGGGAAAAACTTACGAATGAATATCGTGTCGATTACCTTCTCCAGGTGCTTGGCATCCTCTTCATGTATAATGGATGAAAGCAATTCATAACTCAACTTTTGCCCCGGCCTTACTTCAAGTATTTCGGGTACAGAGTCAGAATATTCAATCTTTTCGTTGATGACATCCCACTTGAGATATCCGAGTTTTGCCAGGCTTTCTGCCTCACGCAGCTGTTCATTTTTTTGTGTCAGTTCCGTTTCTACCTCCGTCCTGTTCTGTATTTCAGCCTGCATTTCCGCACCGGACCTCAGCGAGAATAATTTAGGCATATTCCGTACTACTGCAAATACCGTAATCCAGCTAACCATACCGGTAACGAAACGTACTAATGCACTCAACCTGTACAGCGGTACCCAAAACATAAGTGCATCTACGAAAAAGGTAGCACCGCACAACAGTATGAAAGCCGCGAACAAAAAATACAGGCTGTTGAAACGAATAGAATTGCCTTTCTTGAGGGCGTAGGCGAGAATGAGCAGGGGTATAACAAAGTAGGCTGACCAGACTAACAGGTCGCTGAGGATATACAGCCAACCATGAAAGTCAGTCCAGTTTCCGCACTGCCAGAAGGCGCGGAAATCTTCCTGTTTAAACAGGTTATTAAAGAAGTTTTTTACTTCCTGCATAAACATGTTTGAGATAAACACACCTTAATTTCAGTGTGCCATTTTTGCTTTGTTTGTGCTTAGCTATATAGCTTTCGTTACAAATTAATCTCCCAAAGTTATACTAATAACCAGCATGGGCATAGTGTATAAACGGGGTTAACTATACATTAGTAAAGGGGGTTAGCTGAGTGCCTGAAACGCAATCCAGGCGCAGGCATAGGCCAATGCCAACATGTAAACGAATTGTAAAGCGGGATACTTCCAGCTACGGGTTTCTCGTTTTACAATGGCCAGCGTACTCATGCACTGCATAGCGAAAACATAGAATATGAGTAGCGATACCCCTGAAGCCAGTGTGTAAACAGGTGACCCGTCCGGGCGGCGGGCGGAGCGCATTTTTTCCCTTATAGTGTCGCTGCTTTCATCACTTTCTACACTATACAAAGTGGCCATAGTACCTACAAACACTTCGCGAGCTGCAAACGATGTAATGATGGCAATACCAATTTTCCAGTCGTAGCCCAGGGGGCGTATGGCCGGTTCAATGGCTTTGCCCATGATACCCGCATAAGAATTTTCAAGCTTCTCGGTATTCTCTTTCCGTTCAAATTCTGCCAGGCGTTCGGGCTCCTGTTGTTTCAGGGTTTCGTATTTGGCGGTCACGGCATCCATTCTTCCTGTGGGGCCAAAAGAAGCCAATACCCACAGGACCAGCGATATGACCATGATGACCTTACCCGCATCCACTACAAATATTTTTGCTTTTTCCCACATGGTGGTCGCTATGTTCTTCCAACGTGGTGCACGGTATACAGGTAGCTCCATCAGGAAGTAGCTGCGTTCTTTTACTTTAATGAGCAGGCTGAGGACTTTGGACACTAATAATGCCATAACAAATCCAAGCAGGTACAAGCCCATAAGTACCAGCCCCTGCAAGTTGAATATCAGTATGCTCTTATCGGGTATCACCAGCCCTATAAGGATGGTGTAAACGGGAAGCCGGGCCGAGCAGCTCATGAGTGGTGTCACCATGATGGTGATTAGGCGTTCCTTCCTGTTTTGTATAGTACGGGCTGCCATTACCGCGGGTACTGCGCATGCCATACCGCTGATGAGGGGCATTACTGAGCGCCCGTTCAGCCCTACGCTGCGCATCAACCTGTCTGACAGGAAGCTGATACGGGCCATATAGCCTGTATCTTCCAGCAGGGTGATAAAGCCAAACAGTATCATGATTTGCGGGATAAAGATGGCAATACCGCCTATACCCGCTACCACGCCATTAATCAGCAAGTCTTTAAAAAAGGTGTCCGGCATTACACCGTCCAGCCAGCCACTGGTATAGCTGAAGAGGCCCTCCCCCCATGTCATGGGGTACTCCGCCAGCCAGAATATACTCTGGAACATGAGGAACAAAACCACCAGTAACACGATATTGCCCCATATGGGGTGCAGCAGCATTTTGTCCAGCCTGTCGGTCATCATACTTTGCTTCAGCGGACTGCTTTCTGCCACCGCCTTATCCATGATAGTACCGATTTTCCGGTACCGCTCCATCACCTCTTCTGCCTGCACCCTGGCTTTATGAAAACCCGCCTGGTCGGCCAGGGCGCCTATCTGTATCCGTTGCGCTGCGTTCAGAAAGGACAGGTCCATATAGCTGCAAGCAACCTGCAAGGCGCTGTAGCGGCTTTCCAGCTTACATATCTCCTGCACATCATCCAGCCAGGGCCCCGTGTGCGATTTTATATCAATGAACTCCCTGCCGTGTATGGCAGGTGCCGCCAGCCTCATATCCGTTACGGTCTTTTTCAGCTGGCTGATGCCCTTGTTCCTGCGGGGGTTTATTTTTACCACCGGTACGCCCATCATCCGCTCCAGTTCATCCACATCTACTTCTATTCCTTTGCTGCGGGCTATGTCATTCATGGTAAGGCCTATAATAACGGGTATGCCCAGGTCCATGATTTGCGAACAGAACAACAGGTTGCGCCTCAGGTTAGATGCATCGGCAATGGCGATGATCATATCCGGCCTGTCTTTATGCTCCCTGTTCAGTAATACTTCGCAGGTCACCTGCTCGTCGGCACTCTTGGGGTACAGGCTGTATGTGCCGGGCAGGTCCAGTATGTTAGCCGCCAGGGTATCGGACAGGCGGCAGGTGCCGGTCTTCTTATCTACAGTTACACCGGGAAAGTTGCCCACACGCTGATTGAGGCCTGTAAGGCTATTGAATAAAGAACTCTTGCCACTATTAGGATTGCCTACAAGCGCTATGGTAAATGATGCCCGCATGAATGAGAGCGCAAATTTACCATTATATTACTGTTATTGTTTGCCCGCTGCCCGATAGATGGCATATTATTCCCGAATATGAAAATCAGCAATACCTATCGGAGGAGGGTGACGTTGCCTGTCAGTTGCTGCTGCTGCTTTTTGCCACGGGCACGGTATTCCACCACGTAGATATATACCCCCTGTGGCGCCCATTCAAAATTGCTGCGCCCGTTCCACCCATCGTTTATATTATTTGTCTGAAATACCAGGTTGCCCCACTTGTTATATATGCGAATATTAAATTCATCAACCGGGCATTTCAATAATGGTTTGAAAATATTGGTTGCAGAGCCTGTAACCGGTGTAAACGCATTGGGCAAGACTATACAATCTTCGCAGGACTGGTGGTATACCCATATTGAGTCAATAAACGAACCGCACTCGTTGCTGGCTGCACGGCGGTACATACCTTCCTTGTCCGGCATTAGGCAGCAGCTGATACTACCTGTATTCCATTTATATGATACCCCATCGGTGTGCTTGCCTATCACATGCAGGTCGTTTTCGCACATTACGGCTTTGTTGGCCAGCTCTTCGTGCGGGGTGTATTTCACCGAGATATTTACAGATGATTTTTCGCTCTCGCATTTGCCCATGGTTTGGGTGATAAAAAGGGCATAGGCACCCGGCTCGAATGTAACGACAGGGGGTTGCAGGGTATTGCCAACAGTCCCATTTGCATGGGTGTACCAGGTGATTTTCTCCCCTGACACAGTGATTTGCGGGTATTCAACAAATTGGCATATCATAGTGTCGGCAGGTGGTGGCGCGGGTGTTGGGGGCTGGATGTACACATGAACCGAGTCTGTTTGTGTTCCGCATTTATTGTTGATGGTAAGAATATAAAGTCCCGGCAGGGATGCTGTAATATTTTCGGTTTGCTGCCCCGTGCTCCACAAGTAGGTGCTGGTTAGCGGGTAGTTGGGCTGTATAAGTACCGGTTGGTTTTGGCAATTGACGAGTTCCTTGCCCAGGTTGAGGATAGGGGCGGGTTTGTATTGAATATTGAAGCTGTCGATATACGTAGCGCAGCCGGTAGACGCTACACACCAGTACTTGCCGCTGCCTGCTACATTGATTGACTCCATGCCCGACCCCGTGCTCCAGCTATAATCTGCCAGCGATGCACTGCTTTTCAGCATCATCTGCACGGGTGCGGCGGTGCAATAAGATGTATCTGTAACAGTATAAACCGTATCGGCGCCAGATACCGGTGTAACCGATACATCATCTATATACAGGTAGGTTCTGTAAGGCTGTGCTGTATTGGGCACTGCGGGGCTAACAGGTTGGATGGCAGGCACGGCACCGTTGTTAAACCAGCCCAGCGTGAGCCATTCTTCGCCGCCGGTAGCGGTGTACAGGCCGGCTACCCTTATCCAGTTGGTTGTATCGGCCAGGAAACTGCCCGCTGTATTGGACACGCTATATGGCATGGACATGGAAAAGCCGCCGGCCTGTGTTTGCTGCGTAGCTGCGAAATTGATACCCAGTTTATCGATGCTTACGTAATTGTATCCGTTTTGCACTACCGAATTACTCACGTAGAAACTGACACAGTATTTTTGGCCGGCGGCCAAGGGCTGTGTCAGCCTGCACTGTATATACTCGCCAAAGGTATTGGCCAAGCTGCCGCTCTGCATCTTGCCCTCCCATGCAATGATGCCCGTATAGCCATTGCCGGTGCGGGGCGGTTGTTGCCCGAATGCATTGGCAGGCACCGAAGCCTGAGATGCGGTGGTGGCACAGGAATTAAAATAGTCTGCCGAGCCGGCCTGCAGGGGGTTGACCCATGACTGTACGGTAGGGAAACTGGTGTAGCCAGGGGAATACTCCAGCGCCGATATGCCTACGGGGCAACTGTTATAGAGCTCGAAAGAGGGATTGGGCACAAGGTTTTGAGCTGTGCAAATGCCACAGAGGATGAACGCTGCCAACAGCGCCATACAGGATTTTATACCGCTTACCATGCTTACCGGAATTACTATAGACTGCATTTTTTGCCGGAGTGTTGGGGAAATGTTAAAGAAATGAGGGTTAATAGGGTAACTGGTTAAATGGTTAATAAGGTAATTGGGTTTTGTCGAAAACGTACTGATTTTGTTAACTCCGGCAAGGCGGGGTTTAACTGAAAGCAATATTGCATTTTTGTAAGATGTTGAATGATAATNNCCTTTGTTAACCCTGCGTATGTTTTGACGGGAAAAATGGCCGGAATAAAAAACCCGCCTGTGGAGCGGGTGGATGAAGTATGGCTGATATGTGGTTTTAGTGGTGGCATTTTTTAATGCGATAATCCTGCTGAGAATGCGAATTATCCTGATTGTACATAGCCATGAATCTCGGATAGCCAGAAGCATTTCCTTAAATTCATTCGAATTTACTACAGCAAATATACAATAATTATTTTATTGTGTCAAATTAAAAAGCTCCCTTTGTTTGATTATATGCTCAATAATCAATAGCCATCACAAATCATCAATATTACATGAGCCTGTAGTTCCTGTAGCTCATTTTTATGCCCAGCTTTTTTTCGGCAAAGGCTTTGAAGCGTTCTTTGAGTGAGGTGCGGTTGAAGGAGATATCATAGTCAAATTTCCAGTTGCTGTTGCGGATGCGCTCCTTCATGACGGCGGGATGAGTGCCGGTAAATTTTTGAACCGCGTCTATATGGGCGGCGTAATCAAATTCTTCGGCTTTGGCCACATTCTTCTCCACCCATGCATCATCGTGCCATAGTTTGTGAAATATTTCCTGTTTGCGCTGCATGGCACGGGGGTCTTTCACCCAGCCGTAGTGATATATATAGGCGTCCAATAGCTTTACATTCAGCTTTTCATCATCGCCCTTGCGAAAACCCTGCGCATCGCGGTAAGAATAGATACTTTTATCATTGCGCACAATGCGTATCTCGTGCGGGTACCAACGCGATGACGTGCCCACATAATCGTATGAGCCATAAAAATGCAGGTATTTGAAGAGCAGGCCATCAACTTTCTTATCATCTTTCCAGCGCAGCATGCCCTGTCTTATAGCATCCAGGTATTGCTCATGCACTATCTCATCGCCCTGTATATAAAAACACCAGTCTGCATCACTGTCTACCTCGCGAAAGGCTTTGTTGGTTTCTTCGGCCAGCACCCTGCCACCCGTACGCAGGCTGTCGTCCCACTCGGTTTCTACCACGCGTATCTTTTGCGGGTCTATGCTTTTTATCATTTCCAGTGTACCATCTTCCGACTTACCTACGGCAATCACAAAGTCGTCGCACAGGGGCAGTATAGACCGTATGGCTTCCGCTACGGGGTAGTCGTATTTAATGGCATTCCTGATAAATGTGAAACCTGTTACTTTCATCGGGGGCAAATGTACTAAAGCTATTGGTTTGCCAGCAAGCGCAGCAGTTTTTGCAGTTCTTTGGTATTCTCTTCATGATAGATGCTGTTCATCAGGTCTTTT
This sequence comes from Bacteroidetes bacterium UBA5543, assembly GCA_002423665.1. Classification (GTDB taxonomy): domain Bacteria; phylum Bacteroidota; class Bacteroidia; order Chitinophagales; family Chitinophagaceae; genus UBA5543. The sequence continues at coordinate 10,920 of DINJ01000217.1, forward strand.
TGCTCCTTGGCGGTAACGTGAAAGTTAAGCGGCGCTGATTTTTTTCCCGCTTCGGGTATGTATTGCAGTGTTACGTATTCCAGTTTATCACCCATATATTCTTCCAGGTAATCTTTGGTATAGCCCTGTGCGTAAGACTGGAAAGGCTCCCATTTGTTTTGTATGGCAAATACAGGATCAGATATCATTTTGCCAAGCGTATTCATTTCCGATGGGGGGAAGACCTCGTGAGAGCGGGTATCGCGTATCTGCAGTATGATGACTTTACTTGTATTTTCTTTTATCCATTGCCTGAAAACATGTACATAACGGTTGGACAATTCCATACCGAAGTTGTCGCGCAGGCCGGCATCCATGATATTGATATTGGGTTTTGAAGGCAACTTGACCACGGGCAGCACATAGGGGAACGTAGCAGTCATACGCAAAGCGGTAGTGAGCCGCAGGTTGTAGGGGTCGTTATTATGAAAGAAAGTGGCGAAGTCCACCCCATCAATGGCGGGGTATGTTTCGTTTTGCAGACCGTACTCCGAGCGTGTGAGGTAACCCAGTGGCTGTGCTGCAATCATCAACCTGCGCCCGTCGTTGATAATCGTACCATTAACGATAGCCATAGGTGTTTTGCCTTCGGCTTCCTTCTGCATATAGTCGCCTATGCGCCTGTCGAGCACGCCATCGGTATTGCGTATCATTTCCTGCTCCATGGCGTAGCCCCTGTCTTTGGTATATGAATACCCGGCGAGCGATATTTTGTTGAAAGGAGAAATCAGGTCGACACTGGCCAGTGAAAACACGATGGAGTTCAGCAGGTCTTTGGCGATATTGGCCTGGTACTCCGGCAGGTAGGGGTTATCCAATCTTCCTTCGCGGTGCATATCGTGCAGGCCGCGCCAGTATGCTGCGCCCATCATACCGCCCGAAGCACCGGTGAACATAGCGGTATGGCTGAATAGTTTGCCTCCCGCCAGGCTATCGGCATATTGCAGTGAGCGGAATGTCCAGAAAGAAGCACGGGAGCCGCCACCGCTGACTGATATAATGACCAACGGGGGCTTGCCGGTGCTGTCGGCAACATGTTGTTTCCACATGCCCAGCCTGTGCAGCTCCGCATCACGGTCCATGTAAAAACGCTCTTTGGTGAATACAGCACGCAGCGCGTTGTAATTGTATTCAGGCTGCTCAGCTTTATAATCCATACCNNCTACGATACGTTCTTTCACCAAAAAAGCGACGATGGAAATAATGACTACCCACCCGAATATTTCCCAACTGCGCAGGAAATATTTAACCGAGCCCACCATTCCCATGATAACCGAGAACAGGAGCAGGAAACTGGCTGCTGCCGGCCCCCGCAGCGTCGGCTGCTCGCTGAACAAGCCCAGCAGGAACAACACCAGTATGGCAAACAAGGTAGCGGTAATAGCATTGCGGCTATGCCTGCGCATAACAGTATTGAGCAGGCGGGGATGATAACTCTCCATCTCTGAAAACTTCTTTATTTTCAACCGACCGGTGAGGAATGTATCCGCTTTCAACAAGTCAATTTCTATATCCAGGCTATCGTAAGGAATGATATTGCGGATGAGCGCGGGATTGGCTATGCGGCCTATGACGGTTTTGAGCAGGTCTCGCCCTACGCGGAAAAAATAGGCGAAAGAGATGATGACTATCAGTGTGAAGCCCAGGTAAAAACCTG
>DINJ01000217.1:12654-13062 GCA_002423665.1 Bacteroidetes bacterium UBA5543
AGTCGCCCATGATGGTAAGTGTGAGTATAATCCAGAAAACGAGGAAGAGCTGATACTTACGGAAATGGAGCAGGAACAACTGCACGGGCAGAAAACGAAAAACGCTCCTGATTATGTTATTTGCCCGCTTTCGCATCATATCATTAAGTTACATCATTTTTTCAATAGCATAGTCATTATTTCTACATCTTCTGGCGGATGCATTAGCATCGGCAGTATATCATCCGAATAGTTAAATATATAGCCCTGCCCCTGTACGGGGTATAATATAGTCATCCTTTTAATGTAGGTTTGTAGCTACTGAGTACAGAAGAATGCGCATTTACATTGTTGTTTTATATATAGTCCTGCTTTTCGCACCGGGCACCATGCTTGCCCAGAAGGAAGAAAAAGAAAAAAATCCCCGCT
>DINJ01000217.1:13155-18956 GCA_002423665.1 Bacteroidetes bacterium UBA5543
GGAGAGAGTTGTGAAGGTGATATATGCAAAGTGGTGGAAGAGCTGCTACGCAAGAAAATAGATTTCAAACCATACATACTGAGCCTTGTAGACTACGCCCCGCTGCGCAAGCAATATGAGTGTATGGGCGAATACCTGCTGGTGACCAAACCTGCCGAGATAGACCCGGTGGTGGGAAAGATTGTAGAATCGTACAGGCATACATTCATACAACCTATTACTATAACAAAAGCAATAGAAACTGCCAGGCAGGCACCCAGCGTACTGAAGGTAACCACACCTGAATTTAAAGTGAAGCTGCCTGATCCGGAGCCGGAACCCGAGCCAAAAAAAGTAGTGGCAAAACAACCGGAACCCGTACAGTCCGCTCCTCCTCCCCCACCACCTCCTCCCGCAAAACCATCAAAGATTGTGGTAGCTGATGTGCAGCCCAAACCAAGGCAGGAAGTAAAAATGATGGTGACAACGGTAAAACGCCGGCTACCCCAGATGTATTATTCTAAAAGCGTGTATCAGGTAAAGGCGCCTGTATTGGTCATTAATATTCCTGCACCTGAGCCGGAACGCCCCAAGGAACCTGTGTACAAGCCTATGGCGCCGAAAACCACTACCATAGCTCCCGTTGCTAAAACCACGAGGCCCAATCCCAAAACGGCTNNGATGCTGCAGAAACAACCTTGGAGCTATTCTTTTGGGATGGCCATGGCAAATATTATCAATCGGCTCCGGAGGTTGTATTGCGTGATATGAAAACTAACGAACCTGTATATAAATTTTACAGGGAAGTGGATGTTTACGGTAACCCCAGGCCACAAAAAGAAATAAAACCCGGAGCATATAACATCACATTTACCGGTAAAGACGGTTTTGTTGTTTCAAACGTCGAGGTTTTTCCAAATCAAAAAAACAAGATACGCATCACTGTACCAATGGGCTCTCTGACTTTTACATATGGTACAAATCCATCAAGGCCTGTTACAGAATTTAATGCCCGTGTTAGCCTTGCATTAGTCAGGAATAAAGTAACTGTTCAAAAATGTACTGATCTGATACCGTACGAAACCGGCAACTATCATGTGGTGATAAATACAAACCCGGTCTCACATCGAAACGTTGATTTAGATTTTGGCTTAACGGTTTCTTTAGACGTGGCTGAACCCGGGCAGATAAAAGTCTACAATCCTAATGGCTTTAAATCAGAATTCCATTATGTGCATGGCGACCGTTACGAGCGCTTTCAGCCAATGGATGTAAAAGGCAATACTTCTGAATTTGAATTCCTGATACAGCCAGGCAGGTATAAGATATTCTATATAGCAGACCCACTGGTGCCCAACCCGCAACCTAAAATGAAAGAGTTCGTCATCAAGAGTAATATAATTACTGAACTTACACTGGACTAAAACCTATGCTGCACTTCAAAACCATTACGACTCACGATAAGGAGTATACAGATGTATTTGCATTAAGGGAAGAAATACTGCGTAAACCACTGGGCCTCTCATTGCACGATGAAGACCTGAGCAATGAAATAAATGAGCATATACTTGTTGCAGAGGAAGATGATAAAATTGTAGCCTGCCTGATACTAACACCACACAACGTACAGATGGTGCAACTGAGGCAGATGGCCGTTGCTGAAAATATGCAGGGCAAAAATATCGGCAGGCAACTGGTAAGCTATGCCGAACAATTTGCATGNNTGCCCGCATGGTGGCGAAAGGTTTCTATGAAAAAATGGCATACAGGCAGCAGGGTGGAGTTTTTACTGAAGTAAAAATACCACACGTGGAAATGGTAAAAGATATAGCTTGACGGATTGCGTTAACAGGAAAAAAGGTGTTGAGGTGCGACTATACTCCGGCAGCGGAGAATTGCCCGGCGAATGGAATAGTTTGGTACCGGAAGGACATTTCTTACAAAGCCGACAACTAAAAGTTGCAGAACAATCAGCACTGCCTGACCTTGGCTTCTCCTATGCCCTGGTGTTTGACAACAATATACCTGTACTTGCAGCAGGTTTCCAGTTGCTGTCGCTCAAGCCGAAACACATGAACCCGAAAATGGCAGAAGCCTGGAAATATACGGCATNNCCCCGGTATAGCACGTCCCAAGCTGCTGGTGAGCGGACACCTGTTTCGCCATGATGTTGATTCTGTTTTTTGTGCCGGGAGTGCATCAGGTTATGACATCTACAAATACTACAAAGCTGCGATAGATGCATCCATGCGCAAAAGCTGTGCATCGGCTGTATTGATAAAAGATATGCCCGCGCGGCTGGATAAATACTTTTGCAACTACGACCCGGAGTATATGATGCTGCGCAACGACATATCTATGGAGATGGATATATCGCCCGAATGGCAGAACATGGATGACTATGTACACGCCCTGAAACATAAGTACGCACAGCGCTACCGGAAGATTAGTGAGCGGTGGCAGGAATTAGATATCAGGGAGCTGGCAAACGTTGAGGTTGTTGCTCATAAAGAAGAATTGTTTGCTTTATACAGGCAGGTGTCGGACAACCAACGCTTACGCATAGGCTTGTTAAGCCCGGACTTCATACCCATGCTACAGCAACAGGATGACAGGCTGAAAGTATGGGGAATATATGAACGTGACAAACTTATCGGGTTCTTCAGCGCATGGGTGTACGAAGACAGGTTTGATATGTTTTATATCGGCTTTGATTATGAAAAGAACAAGGAGTATAACCTCTACTTCAATATTCTCTTCTTTGCCATAAAGAAGGCAATAACATATCGAAAAACTAAACTGATATTAGGCCGTACCGCGCTGGACGCTAAAGCCCGACTGGGTTGCAAGCCACGGTACCTGTCCACATTCGTGTATATAAAAAACAGCATGGTGCGCAACCGCATCATGCAGCTGCAGAAAAATACTACTGCTAATGAAGGTGCCTGGGAAGACAAACATCCTTTCAGGAAAAGTAATTAGTGCGCCGCCAACCAGTTATCACCCACACCCGCTTCCGCATTTACCGGCACGTCGTATGGCAATGGCATAGCACCCTCCATACTGCTCACCACTAATTGCTTCATTTCCTCAACTTCGTTTTCCGGAACGTCAAACACTAATTCATCATGCACCTGCAAAATCATNNAGCTTTATCATATCAGCAGCAGTGCCTTGTATAGGTGAGTTGATGGCGTTGCGTTCGGCAAATCCACGCACTGTCTGGTTGGCAGAGTTAATATCCGCCAGGTAACGTTTGCGGCCTTTCAGCGTTTGTACATAGCCATGTTCACGTGCAAAGTTGATGGTATCGTCCATATACTTTTTGATACCGGGATATTGTATGAAGTAGTTGTCAATAATTTCTTTAGCCTCAGTACGGCCTATACCTAAAGAACTTGCGAGCCCGAAAGCTGTTTGCCCGTAAATGATACCGAAGTTGACAGCCTTGGCTGCGCGGCGCATGTCTTTGGTTACCTCACTTTCACTTACACCATACACTCGGGCAGCCGTAGCGGTATGTATATCCTTATTGTCTTTAAACGCCTGTATCATGGCATCGTCGTGGCTGATAGCGGCAACAATACGCAGCTCTACCTGCGAGTAGTCGGCGGAAAGTAATACCCAGCCTTTTTCTCGGGGTACAAACGCTTTTCTCACCTCCCTGCCACGGTCGGTACGTATGGGTATATTCTGTAGGTTGGGATTGATACTACTGAGCCTGCCTGTTACCGCTACCGACTGGTTGAAGTTGGTATGCACCCTGCCCGTACGTGGGTTAATCATGGTAGGCAATGCATCTACATAGGTACTTTTCAGTTTACTCAATTCGCGGAAGACAAGTATATTATCTACGATAGCATGCTTGCCCTGTAGTTTTTGCAGTACATCTTCACCTGTGGCATACTGTCCTGTCTTTGTCTTCTTGGCCTTGTCGTCCAGTTTTAGTTTGTCGAACAGTACCTCACCCAGCTGCTTGGGCGATGCCAGGTTGAAGGCAATGCCCGCCTGTTGGTAAACACTTTCTTCAGCGGCTTTTATATCACGCTCCAGTTCTTTGCTGTATTCTTTCAGGAAGTTGGTATCGATACCTACACCCTCATATTCCATATCCAGAAGCACCGGCACCAGCGGGTTTTCAACCTCAGCAAAAACGGGGCGAACTTCATTCTTGTCCAGCAGCGGGTCCAGCGCGTGTTTCAGTTGCAGGGTTACGTCTGCATCTTCTGCGGCGTATTCTTTTACGTCTTCCAGCGGCACGTCTTTCATATTGCCCTGGTTCTTCCCCTTCTTGCCTATCAGCGTTTCTATAGATATAGGTTCATAGCCAAGGTATTTGCCGCTCATAGCATCCATGTTGTGCTTGCCTTCGGGTTCAATTACATAATGCGCCAGCATTGTATCGTATGTTTTCCCTTTCAGCTCTATACCATACCATTTAAACATCAGCAGGTCGTACTTAATATTCTGCCCTACCCATGTAATATCTTCCTTGTCGAATACAGGTTTGAACACTTGCAGGAAATGCTGCACAGCTTCTTTGCCTTCGGGCATGGCTACATAATATGCCTTGCCTTTTTCCCAGCACAAACTCATGCCTAGTATATCAGCCTGATTGGCATCAATATTTGTTGTTTCGGTATCAAATGCTATTTCCTTTTGTAACAGCATTTCGTCTACAAGTATTTTCGCTGCAGCTTCATCCTGCACCAGTATATATTCGTGTGCTGTGTTAGATGCATTAGCCAAATCATGCGGGGTGCTTACAGTTTCTACGGGTTCTGCTGTTGCTACCTCAGCATACAGCGTTGCTGCCTTAGCCTGGGGTATGGGATTGCCGAACAGGTCGAGTGGCGCATTGGCATCGGCTACAGCAGTAGCTTCAACGCCTGCAACAGGCACATCTTCTCCTAATATTCTTTTACCCAGGGTTTTGAATTCCAGCTCGGCAAATACTTCCCTCAACACATCTTTATTCGGCGGGACCACCCTGAAGTTCTCTTCATGAAAGTTGACGGGGACATTGGTGATAATGGTCGCCAGTTTTTTCGACATGATGGCGAGGTCTTTGTTATCACGTATTTTTTCGCCCAGCTTGCCTTTTATGTTCTCAGCGTTGGCCAGTATGTTTTCCATATTGTCATACTCTGCCAGCAGCTTGGCTGCAGTTTTTTCTCCTACACCAGGTATGCCGGGTATGTTATCTACCGAGTCGCCCATCAGGCCCAGCATATCTACCACCTGGTCTACACGTTTGATGCCCCATTTTTCACACACTTCCTTTGGGCCTAGTATCTCTACGCCATTACCCTGGTAACAGGGTTTGTATATATATATATTGTCGCGCACCAACTGGCCATAGTCCTTATCCGGTGTTACCATATATACCTCGTAACCCAGGTCTGCCGCCTCGTATGCCAGTCCGCCTATTACGTCATCCGCTTCAAAACCATCGCTGGCCATCACGGGAATATTGAAACCCTCAATAATACGTTTAATATCAGGCACGGCTATTACCAGGTCTTCGGGTGTTTCCTGCCTGTTAGCTTTATAATCGGCAAACTCTGTATGTCTTTCAGTGGGGGCTGATGTGTCGAATACCACTGCCAGGTGTGTAGGGTTCTCTTTGCGTATCAGGTCGTACAACGTATTGGTGAAGCCAAACTGCGCATTGGTATTTTTGCCCTTGCTGGTGATGCGTGGAGAACGTATCAATGCATAGTAAGCACGGAATATCAATGCATAAGCGTCTAAGAGGAAGAGTTTTTTATCAGCCATGGGGTAAATTTAAGATATTGGTGTGAGAGTGCCGATAATGACGA
>DINJ01000217.1:19028-20883 GCA_002423665.1 Bacteroidetes bacterium UBA5543
TTATAGTCTTTATAACGGCCCGGGTTTTTTACACCCCTGCAATCGAATACATATCCGCCACCATGCGCTGATTTGTCTTTCGGCACACCATTCTTTTTGTAAGAGAAGCTGGTGATGTTCACTTCCAGTTTTACACTTTCTGACGGGGCAGGTGTTGCATAATATTCCTGCATAGCTGCAGAAGATATATTTTCCAACAAGGACCTTAGCCCTGTGTATGTTGGTATTTGTGTATGGTCGTTAAGAAAGGCGTTGAGGTTTTGTAAGGCGGGGCCGATACTGGTGCGGAAATGCGGTTTGTTTTCCAGCAAACCACGGAAACCATAAGCACCTAACACCTGCAACATACGCAGCAATACAAACTGTAAATAACCCTTGCGGAAGTATATCTCATCCACCCGGCTTATTTTCAGGTCTTCCATGGCAGCTACATACTTGTTCAGCATATCTTCTTTCCATGCTGCGGGCAGCTTGGCTTTTGCCTGCCACAGCAATGAAGCCAGATCGTAAGCGGGCGGGCCCTGCATAGCACCCTGGTAATCAATAAAGAACACCTTGCCCTCGTGAATCATGATGTTGCGGCTCTGGAAATCGCGGTACATAAGNNATACAACAGGTCGGACATGATGGCTTTCTCATCAAATTGCTTGGATGAAAAGCACTGGTTATAGTTGCACTCACGGCCTGCCAGCCACTGCACCTTTACCAACTGCTCTACCGACTTGTGAAAATAGTCTTTCACCTTGTCAGTATGCCCTTCTTCCATCAGCAGGTCGAACAAAGAGGTATTGCCAAGGTCCTGCTGCAGGTAGTATTTCCTTTCGCGGCCAACTTTGTATACTTCGGGTACGTTTATCTCGTGCTTGCGAAACAATTCTGTAAAATAGAAGTAGGAGTTGTTCTCTGCTATGTTGGAATTGTATGCGCCTATTGCTGAAATCTTATCTACTGAAAGCCTGTAATAACGCCTGTCGGAGCCCGAAACAGGCAGCGGGGTGATGTTAACTGGTTTGGTGCCAAAATGTTCTTCGAATAACTTCTCTAATGCACTAATATTATCTGTAACAGATACTGTCATATATTTTTCTTAGGATACTCAAATAAAATCACTTTCTTCTCTACTCTGCTGAATTCATTCCATGTCTTCAGTTCAAATTCTGCGCCAACAATACCGCAAGTAGGCATATTGTCAGTTTCAAACGCGGGTGACAGCTCGTTGACAAACTGGGTGATGCCGGGGTTATGTGCTACGATAAAGACGGTTTGAATATCGTCATCCACGCCATACAACACTTCTTCGAACACCGCCGGAATGCAATGATACAACTTATCGTACCATTTAATATCATCAGCATCGTAACCCACTACCGCCGCTATCTTTTTGGCAGTTTGGGCGGCACGTTTGGCAGTACTGCTGATGATGAGATCGGGCTTGATATTCAATTTTTTTAACCTTTCTCCCATCATGGGCGCATCTGTTTCGCCCCTGTCATTCAATGGTCTTTCATAATCACTTTGCAAAGGGTTTTTCCAACTCGACTTTGCATGCCTGATCATAAATAAACTTCGCCGGCTGATTACTTCTGTTTATAGTATTCCAGTTTCAAATCTTTACCATCAAAAACGGCATAGCTGTCGTAACGTATCCAGTCGCCCAGGTTGATATATAAACTCTCGCCCGGTAGCGGATACTCTAACGCTATATGCCTGTNNCATTCCGCCATGCCTACGCCTGTATCGGGGTGTATCCTTCTATACAACCATTGTGCCAGCCTGTTGCGTAGTACTGTTTTCAGCACTTTATATCCATAATCACCCGGGCCCAGGCCATCGCCATGCCCGATGAAAAACTTCT
>DINJ01000217.1:20917-36856 GCA_002423665.1 Bacteroidetes bacterium UBA5543
GTACAGGTATATTCAACTCGTCCATGAAGTAGTCTACCATCCACAAATCGTGGTTGCCTGTAAAGGCTTCGATATGCAGGCCGGCATCCGATAACTCAGCCAGCTTACCTAAGAAACGCGTGTAACCTTTGGGAACGACTTTCCTGTATTCAAACCATGCATCAAACAAATCGCCCACTAAATATAGTTGCTCTGCATCGTGCTTTATTTCGTCCAGCCAATTGCAAATACGTTTCTCGCGGGCTATGCTGGAGGCACGGTCTGGGATGCCGAGATGAAAGTCGGAAGCGAAGTATATTTTTTTGCCCTCGGGTAAGTCCATTGGGTATGCTGAATACAAGGGTGCAATTTAGTTCAAATAATGCTTTTTGCGCTCAAGGCCTTGTTAATAGCTGTGCAAACAGGCCATTAAAAAATTTTATTTGGAAATCTGAAACAGGCGATTATATCTTTGCACCAGTTCTTTACAACGATTCTTATCAAGAAAGACCGAGGGATATGGCCCGTTGACGTCTTAGCAACCATCAAGGTGAAAGCCTTGAAAGGTGCTACTTCCATCCTGCAGCAATGCGGGGCAGATAAGTCAGATGCAATAGTTTGCAGCTANNAACCAGGAATAAAATGAGTACAGTAACAGAATTGATCCACAGCATTCCCGTTGACCCGCTGACAGGCGCTATATCGGTGCCCATCTACCAGACCTCTACCTACGTGCAGGAAGCGCCCGGCGTGAACAAAGGCTATGACTACGCCCGCAGCAACAACCCCACACGAGAGACGCTGGAAAACATCATAGCGCAACTGGAGGGCGGCGAGCAGGCATCAGCATTCGGCAGCGGGCTGGCAGCTATAGACGCGATAGTGAAGCTGCTTCAAAGCGGAGACGAGATACTGGCGGTAGATGATATATACGGTGGAGCGTTCAGGCAATTTACGCATATCTATCAAAAGTTTGGCATTAACGTGAACTACGTTGACACTACTGATGTAGCCAATGTGCTGGATGGCATTACCACGCAAACCAAACTGATATGGCTGGAAACACCTACCAACCCCACGCTGAAGATCAGTGATATAGCAGCTATTGCCAGGATTGCACAGCAGCACAACATACTACTGTGCGTGGACAACACTTTCGCTTCGCCTGCCTTGCAGCAACCCATTAAATTAGGTGCGGATATTGTGATACACAGCGCTACCAAATACCTCGGCGGCCACAGCGACCTGATAGCAGGGCTGGTAGTATGCAAGACTAAANNACAAAACGCATGTGGCGCCATACTCTCTCCATTTGACAGTTGGCTGGTGATACGCGGGCTCGAGACCTTGCACCTGCGTGTGCAGCAACACAGTGCCAATGCTTTGGAACTGGCGAAGTTCTTACAATCTCACCCTGCAGTTGACAAAGTCTATTACCCCGGCTTGAAGACACATGTCAACCACGAGATAGCGGCACGGCAGCAGTCGGCCTTTGGCGGTATTGTCACATTCACTTTGAAGAACGACACTGAAGAAGCCGCTAAGAAAGTAGTGTGCAATACCAATCTCTTCAAGCTGGCGGAAAGCCTGGGCGGCGTAAAAAGCCTGCTTTGCCACCCTGCGAGCATGACCCACAAGTCTATACCTGCTGATAAGCGCCGTGCTGCAGGTGTGCAGGATAGCCTGGTACGCCTGAGCGTAGGACTGGAGCAGGTAGCAGACCTGAAAGCCGACATAGTACAGGCGCTGGACAAACTGAACAAAGCCGTACAGGAGCCAAGGGTATTTGAATACCAATAATCACAACCAAAATAAATATTGTCTAAACAACTTAAATCAATTACAAAATGTCTAAACAACTGAACATCGGATTATTCGGATTTGGCGTAGTGGGCGAGGGCCTGTACAAAGTATTGAGCCAGACACAATCGCTGAACGCCACCATCAAAAAAGTGTGTATCAAACACCCCGACAAAAAACGCTCGGCACCACAGGAACTGTTTACGGTATATCCTGAGATACTTCTATCAGACAGCAGCATCAACGTAATCGTAGAGCTGATAGATTATGCGGACGCGGCTTTTGACATCACCAAAAAGGCGCTGAAAGCAGGCAAGGCCGTAGTGAGCGCTAACAAAAAGATGATAGCCGAGCACCTGCCCGAGCTGCTCCTGTTGCAGCAGGAGTATAACACACCACTGCTGTACGAGGCCGCATGTTGTGCCAGTATNNGCCGAGCCCCTGCCCGAATTGCTGCAACTGCAACAGGAGTACAAGACCCCGCTACTGTACGAAGCCGCCTGTTGCGCTAGTATCCCCGTCATTCGCAACCTGGAAGAGTATTATGATAACGACCTGCTGCAGAGCATCAGCGGTATCGTCAACGGCTCCACCAATTACATACTCACCAAGGTGTTTGAAAACAAAGTAAGCTTTCATGACGCGCTGCTGGAGGCGCAGTACGAGGGTTTTGCCGAAAGCAACCCCGCGCTGGATGTAGAGGGTATAGATGCGGTGAACAAACTATCCATCATACTGGCGCATGCTTATGGTATCGTAACCCCGCCATCGCAACTTACCTACTCGGGCATACAGAACCTGGACCCCTACGATGCTGTATATGCCGGCGAAAAGGGCTACGAGATAAAACTGGTGGCGCAAGCAAAAAAACTGCCCGGTAATAAAATAGCCGCATTCGTACTACCGCAGTTTGTAAAAAAAGACAACCTGCTGCACCGCGTAAAAAATGAATACAACGGNNGGCCGCACGAGCGTTTTGAACGCATTGAAGAATGGAGCAGCAATGATAAACGCTGCTGTGTGACCGGCATAGTGAGCAGCCGCCAACTGGCCGACACTTACTGGTGGAAACAGAAAGGCGTTTCGCTGATACTGCTGCCCGATGCATTCGTGGACAAACTACCGGAACCAAAACGGGTGCAGGAGGAAGTGCTATTTGTGTAACGAGACCACAGATTTTGTGCGTTTGGGAACAAAACCTTCTTAGTTAACTCGCTTGTAGATGTCATTTCAATGGCATCGTTGAGCTCACTGCGTTCGGTTGTTCCCGAAAATGTTCCGTTTTGATGCCGGATATTCGAAAAAACAAAACCGCACAATTTCATAAGTGGTTGGTTGTGAGTTGATTGGCAATTTTGTTCCAAAATGTTCCCCTGTTCTATGTTTTCACCGCTTGTCTCCACCCCAGGCTCGTACCTCGCCACCCCCGCNNCATAGTGTCAAAGAGCGTTTGGCGCCTTCATTCCAGGTAGCGCAAATAATATGTAAATATAAGTAAATTTGTTGTGATGTTCTATTAATGGTGGTGGATTTCTCAGGGTTTGATGCCAATGCTGTGCAGATTGATGCGGCAAAAACACGGCAAGGAGTAGTATTTTTTAGGTGCAAGGCAGGGTTAGTACGATATTTTCAATGAGTATGGGTACAATGCTATTCGTTAGATTTGCATAAACTAAAAGACAGGGGTGGGGGAGACACTGAAGCGATAGGCCTAAATGAAACAACTAAACCAATATAAATATGAACCCGCAAAATAAGTTGATAGTAGTACTGGAAGAGAACAATGGCCTGTACGAAGGCTATATTGAAGGAGTAGAAAGTAATACACTCATCAGCAGTGCGGCCCCATCAGTCAATGAGCTGCTGGATAACCTGAGGATGTTGATTAAAGGCTACCAACAACACGAGGGCGCTCACGATACCGCATGGGCAGCGATAAATGCTGACGAGGTATCTTTTGAATGCCAGCAGGCCTAAATCCTAAGGAGAGTCTTATCGGTACAGTTAGTGGCGAAAATCATGTGATTTTATTTTTTCTTCAATATTTTCCATATTGCTATTGCCAGAAGAAGCGTTATGAACAAAAACAGTTTTTCAAAGAGTGTTTCCGCAAATAGATTGCCAATTGTATTGATGCTGAACAAAATAAGGTAGCCCCACAAAATAATATTCAGTGTCCTGCCTGAAAATTTATATGATACCATGTCCCCTTTCATTGATACCACCCACAAAAAAAATAGGTTCAGCAGGATACTAACACTCTCAAAGACATACATATCCATGTCATTTTTTAGTTTACCTCCCCATGTAATATCATATGGTATAATCTTTAGCAGAATACACATATGAAACAAGACTGTTGGAACGATTATGCAGAATATTAATTTTATCGCTTTACTGTATGCCTGATTCATCATGCTCATTATTATTGTGGCGCTGCTTTAAAATGACGGAAAACTTTCCTTTTACCAATCATAAAGGTATGTTCATATTAGCTGTAAAAATTAACATAGGTTAATTTTCCGGGAGTTTCTTATGCGGAACTTAGTGTATTGATTTAAAAGCGGTAGGGGGATAAATATTATTGAACCACGCCAACCGACGATACAAAANNCATCATTAAACATGAAAAATCTAATTTTCCGGACAGTAATACTTGCTACCTTATTAAACCCACTACATTCATCGGCACAGAGTTTGAAAAAAGCTTTGTTTTTAGGTAACAGCTATACCGGCGTAAATGACCTGCCCACACTGGTAGCCGACGCAGCCGCATCTGCCGGGGATACACTGATATATGACAGTAATACCCCGGGTGGCTATTATATAGCCCAACATCTCACCAACCAGGCTTCGATGGCTAAAGTGGCTGCGGGTAACTGGGACAATGTGATACTGCAAGACCAGAGTTTGGCAATGGCTTATCCTTCCACTTTTATGAACTTCCTGCCATACTGTGTTCAAATGGACAGTACTATAAAAGCAGAAAACAGGGGCGCACAAACGATGTTTTACGCCACATGGGGCAGAAAGCCGGGCGATCAGTATGTGTGCACACCACCGGAATGTGACCCCTCCAGGTTGATCGTTCGTACCTATTACGAAATGGATAGTGCAATAGGCAGCCATTATAAAGTATTTGCAGATACGCTGAAAGCTTCCGTATCTCCGGTAGGTACTGTATGGCGCTACATCAGGCGGAACTATCCTGCAATAGAGCTTTATCAAACGGACGATAGTCATCCTTCTGTAGCGGGTAGCTATGCGGCGGCATGTTGTTTTTATACTGCCATATTCAGGCGAGACCCCACACTGATTACCTTTAACGCAGGACTTGCCGGCACAGACGCAGCCAATATCAGGACAGCGGTAAAAGAGGTGGTATATAATCATTTGACCGACTGGAATATTGGTGTGTACGACCATCTGTTAGACAGCTCATGCCATCCAACGAGTATTGATGACATGCATAGAAAGACGCCGGAGTGGCGTATTGTGCCCAACCCGGTAACTGATATATTAACAGTGGCACTTGGTGACTACCAAGACGGCAGGGTAATAGCTGTATATAATGTGTATGGGACGCTGATAAAAGAAGTGACTGCAACACAGGGCCCGGTAAGCATTGACTTCAGTGCATATCTGCAGGGAGTTTATATTATACGAGCATCAGATAGCCCCCGGGCATATAGGGTGTTGAAAAGGTAGGTTCCATATCTTCTTCCGCAGGGAGATGTGGAACACAGAACAGAAAACATGTGCTTATTTTCTCGCGTCATTGCGAAGTAGTATCAGCGAATGCGGATACGGATGTGGCAATCTCACCACACGAAAGNNATTCGTAAATACTCGCTCGCAATGACGTGAGTGTGGGTATACTACCCCGCCAACGCCAGCTCAGCGCGTTTGGCCATGAGTTCCGGTTTTTTGAAGTTGTCCATTTCCTGCAGGGCGCTTTGCAGTATGGTTTTGTAGGTCTGGTGCATCTGGTATATCATTATGCTGTAGAAAAATGCCTTGTCCAGCATCTTGCGGTTGTTGGCCAGGCTCCAGCCTATTAGTTTCCAGAAGTATTTGCGGTTGCCGTCGGCTATGCCCAGGCGGTAGATGATGAGCAGTGCCATCCTGATTTGCTTCATGGTCAGCCGCTCTTTTATCTTCAGTGTGTTTTGCGGAAAGCGGTAGGTGGCGAAGAAATTCTTCAGCCGCTGGTATGAGCCCTCAGGGGTATAAATATGGTTGATAACCTCGATAAAACCCCTGTACAATACCTGCGGGTCCATCACGGGTACTATGTTGGTATCGCCCTCGGTAAAGGCGAATGGCTTGGACAGGCGGCCCTCAATTTTTATACGGCGATACAAGTCGGTGCCGGGGGGCGCTTTCAGTATGTTCACTATCGGCAGGGGTATGCCGCTCTCCTGTATAAACTGTATCTGCCTTTTGAAGATGGTTTCATCGTCGGTATCGAAACCTACGATAAACCCGCCCGATATAATGAAGCCTTTGCCGTGCAGCTCGTGTATGCTGTGCAGCATGTTCTTCTTCAGGTTCTGTGTTTTGTGCGATACTTTCAGGCTCTCTTCCGACGGTGTTTCTATACCAATGAATATATGCCTGAAGCCCGCGTCTATCAGCATCTGCATCAGTTCTTCGTCGTCGGCCAGGTTGATAGTGAGCTGCGTGGCGAAGTAGAATGACGGCTGCACCCGCCTGCGCCAGGCTATGAGCGCGGGCAGCAGTTCGGCTTTCAGTATGCGTTTGTTGCCTATCAGGTTGTCGTCGGCAAAGAGGACGAGTTGTGGATGTTCGTCGCCGTTGATGGCGTCCAGTTCGGCAATTATCTGCTCCGGCGTTTTGGTGCGCGGGCGACGGCCCAGCAGGGCGGTCACGTCGCAGAAATCGCACATATAAGGGCAGCCACGCGAGTACTGTACTATATCGTAGAGGTACCGGCTTTTGTCCACCAGCTCCAGCATAGGTAGCGGCGATGTGGTTACATCCGCAAATTCTTTGGATTGGTATATGGGCTGGGGGTTGCCGTTGGCCAGGTCGGCCAGAAACAGGGGCAGGGTTAACTCCGCTTCGTTCAATACAAAATAGTCCACACCGGGGAAACGGTAATGCTCGTGCGTGAAGAGTGTGCCGCCCGCAACTATCTTAACACCCGCAGCATTGCAGCGCCTGATGATTTCGCCCGCTGATTCTTCCTGCACGTTCATAGCAGAGAGGAATACATAATCCGCCCAGTGGATGTCTTCATCACTAAGGGGGGCTACGTTGAGGTCCGCTAGTTTTTTCTCCCATTGCGCGGGCAGCATAGCTGCTACCGTGAGCAGGCCCAGCGGCGGGTAGGCCGCCTTCTTGTCCACCACCTCCATGAAATGTTTCATTGCATAGAAGGTGTCCGGCATTTCGGGATATACTAATAGTATGCGCAAGACAGTTGTTTAAGCTGCAGCTAAATTAGGCATTTATGATTGGTTATCTATGATTTATGATTGACTTTAATCGCTCGAATGTTAGCGCTCCATTAATTTCTGGGTTGGCTAATTCAAAAATCAATCGCTTCACTTCTTCGTTTTCAAAATCTATATCATCTCTCAATTCAATAATATCAGCCCAGTCGTTCAAGTCCTTTATTGAAATGTCAATATTTATACATCTTTGCACAACTGCTATTACATCCTGCTTGTGCAATATCAAAAGCGGTTCATCCATATCCCAGGGATATTGTGCAAGTTCTTTTTCCAGCGCCCTACTGTCAGATTTCAGCCGTATAAGATCTTTTAATATTTCTATCCTTGTCCTCATAGTGAAATGATGATTTTACCTACTCAACACCCTGCCCGAATGTAAGCAGATTATTATCTGGGTCGAGCAATGAAAATTCGCGCTGGCCCCAGGGCTTGGTGTGCAGCGGGGCGTTGGGGTGGATTACTACTTTATTGTCCAGCAGCGATTGATAGAGAGCGTCAATATCGTTGGTACGTATATACACCTGCCCGTAGTTATCTTCAGGAATAAGTTCTTTGAATTCAAAGAAATGTATTTCAATATTGTTTTTGCGCAGCATGAGGTATCCGTCATAGTCTCCGCCTGACTGCTCGAATCCTAACTGTTGGATATAATAATCGCGCGTAACGGTTTTATCGCGCATGGGTAGTTTTGGATGGATTGCTGTCAGCATGTTATTTCAGTCTTTCGAGTACGCCCTTACGTTTCACAATGTTCTTATAGTCCCACTGTATGTCTTTTGATTTTTTCAACCAGCGCTTGAGGTCTTTTTTGTTTACCTGGCTTACATCAGTATATCTTGCTTCTGCGGCTTTGAACTTACCCTCGGGTGCCAGCCCTTCTTCTTCAAATGACTGACCGCTCCAGAACAGGAGGCGCATGCAGTCTTTCAGTTTGCTATAGCCTGTTACCGGGTTGCCATCGAGGAACCACACGGGGTGTGCATGCCATATTTTATGCTCTGCTTCGGGCAGACTAATGCAAATTTCCTCGTATAATAAATCAGCTATTGCCTTATACTCTTCGGGCAGGGCGTCGTTGTATGCTTTTATGTCTTTGTTCATTGTGGGTGGATTGAATAGTGTGATTATTTATCGTCTTTATCGTCTAATAGGAAAGGCAAGCTATCAAATAATCCAGTAAGCTTCAAAAATAAGGCTTCGTAGTCCCCTGAGATTGATGACGATTGTTTTTTCTCTTCTTTTATCCTGCTATGGTAGTCTTCGATACCATCGTCCCCACCGACACACATATAAGTAGCACCTCCTGAAATACTTAACTCCTCCCACTCAATATGCAAAATTTCTGAACCATATCCTGACCCTAATGGCCTTGGAATACCTTTTCTTTTCTGCCCTATTTTCAGCGACTTGACTAATGATTTAATTGAACTTAATGTACTATCACTTAGTTCAACCTGTTTTTGATAAGAAACATAATTCCAATCGTCAATATCAGGAGATTTAAAGTTCAGTATCATTAATGAGTCAACGATAATAATCTCGTACCAGTACCGTGCTCCTGAAGAATAGCCTGCTGAATGGTAATAATCCAATTTAAATGATGCCTTTTCTACACCTTCAAATACATTGACTTTTGTAGTGNNGTGTCATATGTATATTCAACTTCGGATTCTGTTTGAGCGTATGCTGACTTGCCAAGCATAAGTAACAAAAGCAAGACATATAATTTGTGCGACATCATAGGTAAATATACTAACAAACATTACTACACCCGCTCCTCCGCCCCCAAGCCAAACAATGCATAATCATACACCGCAGGGTCATTGGGGTTCATGGCGCGTAGCTGTTTCGTTAGTTGCAGGGAGTTTTGCCAGTTGCTGTTGTTATTGTCTATCAGCCCCAGCCTGTGCGCTACACGGGCTACGTGTACATCCAGCGGGCAAATGAGTTGGTGTGGTTTTATTTTCTTCCATATGCCAAAGTCCACACCTTGTTTGTCCTTGCGCACCATCCACCGCAGGTACATATTGATGCGCTTGCAGGCGCTCTTGCGTGCAGGGGTAGATATATGTTTGCGGGTACGTTCGGGATGTTCTATCGAGAAGAAGTAATTATGAAAATGTACCAGGGCTTGTTCCACGGTTTCCTCTTTGTATGTTTTACCCGGCACAAAGGCATCTTCCAGCGAATGGTGCTGCGCGTAATGCCATTGCAGGAAGTGTATGAAATACAGCAGGTCAGTAGCGTTGAAGGTGCGGTGTACAAAACCGAGGAAGGGTTTTAAGTCCGTGTCTTTGTGGTTCAGTATGAAATCGTAGGGAGTGTTATCCATCAATGCCATCAGGCGGTGGCAACTATTGATGATACTGGTGCGGTTGCCCCATGCCAGCACGGCGGCAAAGAGTCCGCTTATTTCTATATCCTGCTTTTGTGTGAACCGGTGAGGAATGGATATGGGATCGCCCTGAATAAAAGAAGGCTGGTTGTACAGTTTGACTTTTGCGTCAAGGAGGGGTTTGATATGTTGAATGCGGGACATTGATTAACAATAAGATAGTATGTTACCGAATGTAGTATTTTGAAGGCGCACAAAAAAAATAGCCATTTACTTAAATATATCAGCAATTTATGTTTATATTCAGATTGACAATTTGTCAAAGTTGAAATAATATGCACTTCAAACACTGCTTATGTCGAGTGCAAAGGGAAATAATAATGTAAGTAACCCACCTCCGGATGCCGGCGAACACATGCCGCGGGTATTAGCTGAAGGCATAGACGCAGAAAAAGAGTTTCAAAAAGATATCATCCGAAAGCAACTCGAGGAATTATCCGCAGTTACAGACAACCTACATGCCATACTCGATAATACCTCAGACAGCATAGTATATATCAACCCCGAGCATAAAGTATTATGTTATAATAAAGCTATACAAAAGGTACTGTTCAAATACTTTAATAAAAATCTGCAAGTAGGCGACGATTACAGAGATTACGTTATCGAACCCAATAAAGAGTTGTACTTACGTGGTTTTAATTCGGCCATCAAAGGCGAACCCTTTGTTATAGAAAATGAAACAGCAGGGGAAAACTATTCCAGCTGGTTTGAGTACGCAGTGACCCCTGTTTATAATGAATTTAACTCAATAACCGGTGTAGTTTTAAGGGCATCTGACATAAACGAAAGAAAGCAGCGGGAAATAGAACTAGAACAGCAGGCATCTACGATAAAGGAGCAGGCAGAAAAAATATACCGAAGCGAACAATATTATAAAACTATCATTCATACCAGTTCGGATGCCATTGTACTGATGGACCAGGATGGTAAGGTGATATACCAGACACCATCTACCGAAAGGATAACAGGCTATACGCTGCAGGAAATACAGGCTGTGGACGGCATAGAATTTATACCGCAGGAAGACAGGGAAAAAGCGGTTGCCGGGTTTAGAGAGCTTTTTGTAAACCCCGACAGTGTATCGCACAGCATACACAGGTTTAAACATAAAGACGGCCACCATATATGGCTGAACTGTACCTACAGAAACCTGCTGAACAATGAGGCTGTTAAAGCAATTGTATTGAATTATATTGACATAACAGAACTGGTAGCTGCAGAGCAGAAAATCAATAAATATAACAGGGAGCTTGGCCTGCTGAATAATATCAATGATATCATCATCCGTACAAAGTCGAAGCCGGAACTTTATAAAGACGTGTGTGACTGCATTTTAAACACAGCGGGATACAAATTGGTGTGGGTAGCTTTAAAACCTGACATCAAAAAAGGCGAACATATCGTTCAACCATTATATGCGGCCGGTGAGGTGGGGTATTTGCAAGAGTTGAATATATCGATAACTGACCCTGAACTGTCGAAAGGCCCGACAGCAAAAAGTTTGCTTGAAGGTGTTACTACTGTTACCAATAATGTTACCAATTCTATACAATTCAGGCCATGGCTGGAGAAAGCGCTTAAACATAATATCGCCGCGTCTATTGTATTGCCCCTGAAAAATGAGACAGACACATTTGGAGTGCTGAATATATATTCCGAATACACCGATGCCTTTGATGAACACGAAATAGATACCCTTGAACGGCTGGCAGATAATCTATCACTGGCGATACAGAATATCAGGACCCGGAAAGAAAAAGAAAAAACAGAATACCTCTTACAGGAGCGGGTTAAAGAATTATCTACCATTTACCATGTCAATAAAATACTGCAACAAACGGAAGTACCTGCCGAAGAGGTTTTTCAGAGTATTGCAGAAATACTGCCGCATGGCTGGCAATATCCTGATATATGCGAAGCCTGTATTACATTTAGCGGCAATAATTATTGCACCAGGGGATTTAAGCATACCGAATATATACAAGACAAAACTTTTGAACTTGTGGATGGCAGGAAAGGGAAAATGGAAATTGTCTATACCAAAGAAATGCCTTATGAATACGAGGGCCCTTTCCTGAAAGAAGAACGGGCGTTAATTGATACTATTGCTGAAACAATAACGATATACTTCAACAAGGCATCACAACACAGGGCGCTGATAACATCGGAAGCAAACCTGATGTCCGTTTTTAACAATACTAAAATAGGCTACCTGCTGATTGACAGAAATAGTGTAGTAAAGTCATTTAATGATGTGATGTATAATGGTTACACACGTGCGGCAGGCATTAACCTTGTTTTAAATACAAGTTTATTAGATCTGGTATTAACCGAAAAAGAAGCACTGGTGCGCACAGCGATAAACTCTGTCTTTACATCAGGGCAGCCATATCAGTATGAAACCAGATACAGCAATGCTTCAACAGATAGTTATTATAATGTAGATATCGTACCGGTAAAAGATGGCAATTCTATAATTGGTGCCTGCCTTACCGCATACGATATTACCGAAAGAAAACTGCTGGAAAATGAACGGGAACTGATAATTGCCAATCTTACCAAGCGCAATAATGACCTGGAGGAATTCTCTCAAATGTTATCGCATAACGTCAGAGGCCCCCTATCAACGTTACTGGGATTAAGCAAACTACTGAATGACGGTCAGGATATCAAAGACCGTGCAGTGACACTTGATGGTATAGTGGAATCTGCGCAACAACTGGATTCAGTGTTAAAGAACCTGAATGAAATAACAAGACTCAGAAAAGAAAAATAAAAAAGGCTGAGATATCTCAGCCTTNNGCTCGGCCACTATTTTCTCTACTACGTCCATGCCTTCAATTACCTGGCCAAATACTGTATAGTTACCATCAAGATGCGGGGTGCCGCCTATGGTTTTATATACTTCGCGCTGGGCGGGAGTGTAGTTTCTGCCGTTCTGTTTGCTCATACCATCCAGCTGCTCGCCGGTAAACTTTTTGCCCACTACTATATAAAACTGGCAACCCGATGATGATTTGTTGGGATTGTTGTCGCGCGCTGCGGCAACGGCACCATATTGGTGGAAGTTGGTGTCGTTGATTTCGGCATCTATGCGATAGCCTACATCGCCATTGCCCAAGGGTGCGCCCGGGGCCGCTTTTTTAGAGTCAGGTNNAGTCAGGGTCGCCGCCCTGTATCATAAACTGGGGTATCACCCTGTGGAACAACGTGCTGTCTAAAAATCCATCGTTGGCAAGCTTCAGGAAGTTGTCCCTGTGTTTGGGTGTATTGTCGAACAGCACAAGGGTGATATTGCCGTATTCGGTTTCTATCACTACCGTGTTAGGGTTGGCTTTGTTTTTGCCCGCCCATGCGGCCGTCAGCAGGCACAGGCTCAATAATGTAAGTAACAGCTTCTTCATAAATGGTTCAATAAATCTTAATTTAGATACCGGATTTAAAAATTCAAGGTACGAACTTACTGAAAAACTGAACGTACCGTAAATATCGGCGCATGAATACCAGGAAATACGTAAAAGGGATTGCCAAACTACTGCCCGAATGGTCGTGGAATATAGACCTGCGCAGGCCACTTACGTCGTTTAATCCCACCAAAATAGTAGAGCACCGTCAGCAGCGCGAGATGGACCCGGTATATACCGTGTATGACTACAATGCCGCAGGATACGAGGAGGTGAAACATGTGGCCTTTGAAGACTGTACCAAATACATCACCAGCGGGCGGGTGACATGGATAAACGNNATAAACGTAGATGGCATTAAAAAAACCGAGGTAGAAAAACTGTGCAGCCACTACGGTGTACACCACTTGCTGGTAGAAGACATCATTAGTACCGGGCAGCGCCCCAAAATGGATGATAGCGAAGAGGTAATATTCTGCCTGCTGCCCATGCTGTACTACAATGTGAACACCGGGGAGATAGAAAGCGAGCAGGTGAGCATAGTATTAGGCAACCAGTTTGTCATTTCCTTCCAGGAAGACCCCAAGCGAGACGTGTTTGACCCCATACGCGAGCGCATACGCAACGGCAACATACGCCTGCGCCGCGGCACGGCCGACTATCTTGTGTACAGCCTGATAGATATTATTGTTGACAGTTACTTTGGCATAATAGAAAAGATAAACGACCGCATAGAGCGTATGGAAGATATACTGCTGCTACACAAGCGGGAGCAGGCCACCCTGTCGCGCCTCAGTATATTACGCAGAGAAGTGATGGTGCTGCGCCGCTCCATAGGCCCGGTAAAAGAGTTAGTACAAGGATTCATAAAAAGCGACAGCGACCTGCTGGAAGAAGAACACGAGAAATACTATAAAGACGTACTGGACCACATTACGCTCGCCAACGAATATGTAGAGAACCACCGGGATATGGTGATGAACCTGCAGGACTTGTCTATGAGCCAGATAAACCTGCGGATGAACGAGGTGATGAAAGTCTTCACCCTTCTGGCAACATTGATGGCGCCTGCTACGGTTATTGGCGGCATATTCGGCATGAACTTCGACGTAATACCATTATCGCACCAGCACGACGGATTTTATATAACAGTCGGTTTGATGTTGTTGATACCACTGTTGATGCTGATATATTTTAAAAGGAAGGGGTGGTTTTAATATGACACAATCTGCACAGCCGCTTGTCAGTATTATTATGCCGACATATAACAGGGCCGGGTATGTCGCAGAAAGCATACAGTCTNNGATAGAGGACGATGGATCGGATGATAATACAGCCGAAATCGTCAACACTTTTACTGATGCAAGGATTCATTACACCCAACATGCGCATACCGCTATCACAGGCACCCTCCGCAACCGTGCTATACAAAGGGCAAAGGGTGAATATATAGCCTTTATGGATTCTGACGACCTTTGGGTATCCAATAAACTGGAACAACAGATACACTTACTGGAACAAAATCCTAATACAGGATTTTCAGTCACTAACTGGTGTGATTTTATGATACCCGGACAACCTGAACCTCCATATCACAAGCCCGCACACGGCGCGTCAGTCGGTAATATATTCAGGGAGCACTGCACGGCAGAATTACTGTTTCACATTACTACGCTTATGTTCCGAAAGAACTGCATGGAAAAGACAGGTATGTTTAATGAAAACAGGCTATTTACTGATTATAGTTATATGGGTTTGCTGGCATACTATTACGAAGCAGTAGTGATATACGAGCCAATGCTACACCGCCGGGTGCATGCTGGGAATAGTGTGAACAAAAGCTGGGCTGAAGACTTTGAAGAATACCAGGAATCAGTACATCAATATTTGGGTAATGGATGGATATCTTTAGCAGCTGTACGCGAGCCATTATTTCTGTCTTATATCNNCCATGCAGAATAAGCCGGACGCAATTAAAAATTACTTAAAAGCATGGAAATACAAGCCGCTGAGCTTTATCCCTGCAAAAAAACTGGCAAAAATCTTATTTTTGTAGTACGTTTCCTTTGTTTGTATCTACGCTTACCCTGAGTATTATTGAATAACTTTGAAAAAGGCCGACAGCATTTCTGTCGGTAACAGGATGCGCGTATTATTTACACATTCATACTTCCTGCGGTACGATCCCAAACAGTGGGCTACCATGCAGCCATATGCCCCGTTGGGTACCATCTTCGCAGCTGCCTGGCNNTGCATGATGTAATGTTCGCTAAAGGACCGGAAACCATACAGCCTGTATTGAAGGAATACAAACCTGACATACTGGTTATTTACGATGACGGTTTTAATTACCTCACTAAAATGTGCCTGACCAATATGCGTGAGGCCGCATTTAAAATGGCTGAGATGGCAAAAGCAACCGGATGTAAAGTGATAGTGTCTTCGTCGGACTCAACAGATCACTTTGATATGTACCTTGACCATAGTGCAGATTATATCATCATCGGCGAAGCAGAACAAACATTACTGGATTTAGTAAATGCTTTGAAAGAGCGGAAAGATAATAATATAGACATCCCGGGCCTTGCAACGCGAATAGATGAGCAAACTGTACACACAGGCAAGCGACCAGTAATGAATGATCTGGATAGCCTGCCATTACCTGCATGGGATTTGGTAAACGTGAGGGAATATCAAAACGCATGGCGCAATAGTCATGGTTATTTCTCCATCAACATAGGTACAACACGTGGTTGTCCGTTTAAGTGCAACTGGTGTGCTAAGCCCATATACGGCAACAGGTACAACGCTCGCACGCCAGAGAATGTGGTAGAAGAATTGGTGATGCTACAAAACAAATACGGCTTTGACCATATCT
>DINJ01000111.1:0-6910 GCA_002423665.1 Bacteroidetes bacterium UBA5543
ATCTGGCCATTAGCATCGCCGCCGCCCCTCCCAAAATTACGACAACACCGGTTTGTACCGTCCACGATACCCAGCCGAATGCCAGGCCGTAAGCTTCCGCTATGCCGTAATACATCAGTATCTTGCCCACCAGGTAAGGGTAGGCGCCTATGCCGCCCTGTGTGGCTATCATGCCTATGCTGCCGAATACCAGTACCACCAGTGCGCAGAGGCCGGTGAGGTGGTCGAGCTGGTCCATACTCCAGAAACCCAGCACCAGCAGGAACCAGTACGAGCCCCATATCAGCAGGGTGTACAGCAGGAACATGCCCCGCTTCTTCAGCTTGAAGATGGATTTGATGCCATCACCCAGCCCTTTGATGAATTGGCCGACTTTGGTTTGCCTGATACGCTTGAGCAATAATATAAAAGCTATGAGCCCTACAAAGGCCACAACCAGGAATATCTTGAAGTAAATAGTAGCGGCCACCCCTTTGGCATTACTCGACATAGTGCCGAACAGGCCCTCGGCATAGTCGCCTATATAGCTGGCCTGGAAAATAAATGCGGCTATGGTGATGACAATGAGGCAAACCATGTCAAAAGCACGTTCGGCCACAATGGTGCCTATCATCTTGTCGGCCGGCACCTTTTCGTAGCGGGCCAGTACGGTGCATTTAGCCACCTCGCCGGCACGCGGCAGCACCAGGTTGGTTATGTACCCTATCAATACGGCGAAAGTGGTATTGGTGGTAGATGTTTTGATATGTACCTGCTCCAGCAGCAGTTTCCAGCGTAGCGCCCTGAAATAGTGGGACAGGAAACCAATAATAAAAATAGGCACCAGCAGCCATATCCTCACCCCCTTTATCGCACCCATCATTGCTGCTTTATCCTCGTCAGACAATTTGCCCGACATATACAGGATAATAGCGATGCCCAGCCCAAGGAAAATAACATATTGCAGTACCGTGAGCAGGACTTTTTTATTCATAAGCGGTTGGTTTAGAGCTTATTGCCCTGTGTTGGAAAAATAACTACGGGGGTGTGGTTTTTGGCCTCTTCTACATCCATAATAGCGTAAGAAACAACGATAACCGTGTCTCCGGCCTTTACTTTGTACGAAGCGGGTCCGTTCATGCATATCATACCACTGCCACGGGTACCCTTGATGACATAGGTCTCCAGGCGCTCTCCATTCGCCATATTCAGCACCTGCACCTTCTCATGCTCCAGCAGGTTAGCCGCATCCATCAGGTCTTCATCAATAGTGATACTACCCATATAGTGCAGGTTAGCCTCTGTCACCACCACATGGTGCAGTTTCGACTTCATTACATGAATTTGCATAGCGGCGCAAAGGTACTAATAAGTAATATGATTTAGGGCAATAAAACCATAGTTTATGGTAACGTTTAGTTAATTGATATTTATAATGTTCTTAATATCGCAGTAAATAATGGTTATGGCGAAAAATGATAAGATACAACTGCTTCATCCTGCGGGTAAAAACGCCCCGCGCATCAGTATGGAAACCTATGCCATCATCAGCGATGCGATAGTAAAAGCGCTGCAAGATCACCAGCCGATAAGCTTTGCCGACATGGCCAGGGAAGTGCGCCATTATGTACAATCGAATGCTCCCGAATTTACCGGCTCCGTGGAGGGGNNGTTTACCGTAAGTGTGAAGCAGCATATGGAGGCGGATGGTCTCATCGAGACTGTATTGGAAAAGGGGAGAAAGATGCACAGGCTGAAATAGCCTTCATATAACATGACAAAAGTCACCTTAGGGGGTAACTGATGTTACAGACCAGCTGTGAATGGTTGGGTAGCTTGCAGTAAATTGAAAGAAGATGAAAAGCTACCAGGTAATAATAGTAGGCGGAGGGAACGCAGGAATTTCTGTAGCTGCACAGCTGAAGCGTAAAGACCCAAACATTGGCATAGCAATTATTGAGCCATCTGAAAAGCATTATTACCAGCCTGCCTGNNTAGCAACCTTTCAACCCGACGAGAATATGCTCACCACGCAAAAAGGCGAACAGTACACTTACCAGGCATTGATAGTATGCCCGGGCATAAAACTGAACTGGGATGCGGTAAAAGGGCTCAAGGAGACATTGGGTAAAAACGGCGTAACCAGTAACTATTCTTTTGATACTGCTCCTTATACATACGAGGTATTGAAATCGCTTAAGCCGGGGCAGACAGCGTTGTTCACAGCCCCCGGTACACCGGTAAAGTGTGGCGGAGCCCCGCAAAAGGTGATGTACCTGAGTGCTGACTACTTGCGCAGGAATAATGTAAACAATGTAGCAGTAGAATTTGTAAGTGCCGGCAGTGTCATCTTCGGTATTAAAGACTATGCTGATGAATTACAGAAAATGGTGGATAAATATGGCATACAACTCCATTTCAAACACGACCTGGTGGCTATAGACGGCCCGGGGCACAAAGCGACATTTAAGGTGACTGCGCCCGATGGTACTGTAAGTGTCATTGAGAAGAGGTTCGACATGATACATGTAACACCGCCCCAAAGCGCGCCTGATTTTATAAAAAACAGCCCTCTTGCCAACGAGGCAGGTTGGGTAGACCTGGATAAACACACGCTGCAGCATAACCGGTATAAGAATATANNTCGGGCTGGGTGATGCGGGCAGCACGCCCAACTCTAAAACAGGGGCAGCTGTAAGGAAGCAGGCCCCGGTTGTAGTGTCCAATGTATTAGCAGCCCTTGCAGGGCAGGAGTTGCCCGCTGCCTACAATGGCTATGGCAGTTGCCCGCTGATAGTAGGGTATGGGAAGCTGATATTGGCGGAGTTTGACTATGATAACAAGCGTACAGAAACATTTCCGTTCGACCAGAGCAAACCCCGTTGGAGTATGTGGGTACTCAAAAAATACGTATTACCCTGGATGTATTGGAACAAGATTTTGAAGGGTACGGCATAAGATAACAGGTGAAAGGGTAGTAGGGTTACCCCTGAACCTTGCATCCGTGGTTAGTTTGCATCAGTTGTTGTTCAATGGCATTGCCATCTATTAATGCATGATGTTCAGTAATCAGTCCTTCAGAGAGTTTGAAACACCTGTATCCAACTGTAGTAATTGCTGCATCTGTTGGGTCTATATCCCGCCATTTGCCTCTGTGTTTCAACAGCATTTTTATGCGTAGTATCACCGTATCCCCTTCTTCCACCGATTCTTCAATAATTGTGCTGTGTTCAAACGATTTACCTGTTTCTCTTATCCACATTTCCAATCCGGCACTACCTGCGGGCAATTGTTGCGGAGTTGAATAATCTTTAAAGGAGGGATGAATGAAACTGTCCAGTTTGTCAAAGCGGTTATTGTTCCATATTTCTTCTATAAAGTCCAGGACAATGCTTTTGTTTTGTATGCTCATTGGTTATTGTTTAGGATGCAAAGTTCCCAAACAGTTTCAGAACGGACCTGAGACAAAAGTCACAAAATGCCTGGGTTACTTCAATTTCCTGATACGGCTTAATGTTTCCCTTGCTATGCCCAGGTAAGACGCAATCTGGGTG
This sequence comes from Bacteroidetes bacterium UBA5543, assembly GCA_002423665.1. Taxonomy (GTDB): domain Bacteria; phylum Bacteroidota; class Bacteroidia; order Chitinophagales; family Chitinophagaceae; genus UBA5543. Next base: position 3,534 of record DINJ01000111.1, read on the forward strand.
AGGCTGATGCGCTGAATTATCTCGGGTTTGTGGTGTAGCAGGTATTGGTATCTTTCTGCAGGGGAATGAATTTTAAAAATATTGCTGTGCTCTTCCTGCTCCATCAGGAGTTGTTCTAACAAATTCCTGCCAAATGATTCTATTTCCGGTGACTCATTATAGAGGTCAAGAAGTTTGTTCTTTTCAAATTCATAAATGGTGGCAGCGCTGCCGGCCTTAATGCTGATATCTGAAGGAACAGTTTGTTTTAAACTTTTAAGGCTGGTAGTGAAGTTGTTTTCAAAGACGAAATTTGTATTTATTTCCAATCCGTCCTTTGTGTGGAATGCACGTAAGTATCCATGTTCAATAAAGTAAACACGGTTACAGATTTCTCCTTGATTTAAAAGGCTTTCTCCTTTTGATAAATTTTTGAGGGTTGCAGCAGCAAACAGCTTATCAATGTTTGTACCCGACATAGGAGCAACTCCCTTGATTTTCAGATATAATAAGCTGCTTTTATAATCTGACATAGAAGAAAAGTTTAATGCCTTCTTGTTGAGGTTAAAGAGCCGTCTGCATAATGGCCGTTCATCTCCATACAACAAAAAAGCTCTCATTTCTGAGAGCTTTTTGCGGACCGGACGGGACTCGAACCCGCGACCTCCGCCGTGACAGGGCGGCATTCTAACCANNCCTTTAATTCTGCAAATCTTCTTTTAAAAAAAATCAAAGCTTTACTTTTGTAGTCCCATAAATAATTTTTTATGCAATTTCTGGATTTTGAACAACCCATAGAAGAGCTGCACGCGCAGGTGAATAAGCTGAAGGAACTCTCCGCAAAAAACGGCGTGGACGTAACCAAGACACTTGCAGAACTGGAGGCTTCGATAGAGAACGAACGCAAACGTATATATAATGACCTGACCCCATGGCAGCGTGTGCAACTGAGCCGCCACCCCGACAGGCCATATACTTTATATTATATCGAACAGATATTTACCAACTTCAGGGAGCTGTATGGTGACCGCCAGGTGAAGGATGATAAAGCAATGGTGGGCGGTATGGCAGAACTGGACGGTATGCCTGTAATGGTAATGGGACAGCAGAAAGGTGTGAATACCAAGATGAGGCAACTGCGCAACTTTGGTATGGCTAACCCCGAAGGATACCGCAAAGCGCTGCGCCTGATGAAGATGGCGGAAAAGTTCAATCGCCCGATAGTAACATTTATAGACACTCCGGGAGCATACCCGGGTCTGGAAGCTGAAGAGCGCGGACAAGGTGAAGCAATAGCCCGCAACCTGTTTGAAATGTTTAACCTGACCGTACCGGTGATATGTGTGATAATAGGTGAGGGAGCGTCAGGCGGTGCACTGGGTATAGGCATAGGCGACCGTGTGGCTATGCTGGAAAATACCTGGTATACGGTTATCTCTCCTGAAAACTGTTCTACAATATTGTGGCGTAGCTGGGATTATAAGGTGCAGGCTGCGGAGCAACTGAAACTGACATCGGAAGATATGAAGAGCTTCGGACTGGTAGATGATGTATTGAAAGAGCCTAATGGCGGCGCACATGCCAAACCTGAAGAGATGGCAGCTACTTTGAAAAAATACCTGGTAGATACTATTGGTGAGTTAAGTGCCAAAGACCCGGCAAAGAGGGTGGAGGAGCGCATCAATAAGTTCTCCGCCATGGGCTTTTACGAAGAGGTATAACGGATAGTGGATATTGGTTGTTGGATAGTGGATTTTAGTTTTTTGTTCCGATAACTTTTGCCCCGATAGCTATCGGGATTTGACTTTTAAATTTTGACTTAATAGGATATGCATCAATTTGCAGGTACAGGTGTAGCATTGGTAACACCGTTTAACAGTGACAGTTCCATCGATTATGCTTCTTTGGAAAAATTAGTGAACCATGTAATTAAAGGAGGTGTCAACTTCCTGGTAGCGTTGGGCTCAACAGGCGAAACACCTACCCTCAGCAGGGAAGAGCAGCAGCAGGTATTGTCGTTCATTGTAGAAAAATGTAACGGGCGCATACCCGTGGTATGTGGGATAGCAGGCAATAATACCGCCGAGGTGGTTAATAACGTAAAGACCTACGACCTGACAGGTGTATCAGGAATACTCAGTGCTTCTCCTCATTACAACAAGCCGTCGCAGGAAGGTATCTATCAGCATTTTAGAGCTATTGCAACTGCAACAAAACTTCCAATCATACTGTACAATGTGCCAGGCCGTACAGGCAGCAATATGGCTCCGGCTACTGTCTTAAGGTTGGCAAACGAGTTTAGCAATGTAGTGGCCATCAAAGAAGCCAGCGGCAACCTGGCTCAGTGTATGGAATTGGTACAGGGTAAACCCGCACATTTTGCCATACTCAGCGGCGATGATGACCTTTTCATCTGCCAGGCAGCTATTGGCATGGAAGGTGTGATATCCGTAGCGGCTAACAGTTACCCTAAGAAATTTACGACTATGGTCAACCACTTGTTGAGTGGCGACTTTGTGAAAGGCCGTGAATTGCATTACCAGTTAATAGACGGTATTAAGCTGTTATTTGCAGAAGGTAACCCTACCGGTGTGAAATGTACGCTGGATGAATTAGGCGTTTGTCCCGCTCATGTACGTTTGCCCTTAGTATCAGCAACAGTTGATTTGCGTAACAAAATCAAGTCATATATCGCAAATAGTTAAACAATATCGTTGTTTATCATTAGCCTATAGATATAAACATATAGTAACATGCCCATATAACTGGGAATTACTTACCTTTGCACCGCTGTAACTTTAAAAAGAAAAAACATTATAAGTATGAGTACTATGACTCGCTCTGAGATCGATTTTAAATTGCCTAACAAGGTAAAAGACATCAGCCTGGCTGATTGGGGACGTAAGGAAATAAGGCTGGCTGAGGCTGAAATGCCCGGCCTGATGGCTATACGTGAAGAGTATAAAGGCCAGCAACCACTGAAAGGCGCGCGCATAGCAGGTTGCCTGCACATGACTATCCAGACAGCTGTATTAATAGAAACCCTGGTAGAGTTGGGTGCTGAAGTGCGCTGGAGCTCATGTAATATCTTCTCTACGCAAGACCACGCTGCTGCTGCTATTGCTGCCGCAGGTATAGGTGTATTTGCATGGAAAGGACAGACACAAGCTGAAGCAGACTGGTGTATCGAGCAGACATTGTTCTTTGGTAGCGCTGATCGTCCGCTGAACATGATACTGGATGATGGTGGTGACCTGACCAATATGGTACTGGATAACTACACTGAGTTAATAGCAGGTATCAAAGGTATCAGCGAAGAAACTACAACCGGTGTACACCGCCTGTACGACCGTATGAAAGCAGGTACATTACCCATGCCGGCTATCAATGTAAACGAC
>DINJ01000111.1:7107-7323 GCA_002423665.1 Bacteroidetes bacterium UBA5543
GAAGGCCGCCTGGTGAACCTGGGTTGCGCTACAGGCCACCCCAGCTTTGTAATGAGTAACTCATTCACAAACCAGACACTGGCGCAGATAGAACTGTGGACTCGTCACGATAACTACGAGAACAAAGTATATGTGCTGCCTAAGCACCTGGATGAGAAAGTTGCCCGCCTGCACCTGGCTAAAATAGGTGTAACGCTGGATACTCTGACAGAAGCA
>DINJ01000028.1 GCA_002423665.1 Bacteroidetes bacterium UBA5543
CAACTAGATAACAAACATGTTGTATTTGTTTGAAAATCAGTTATTTATTCTTTTTTTTAGGAGAAAACATAGCCAGCATTCTCCTGCCTTCCATCTTAGGCATTGATTCCAGTGTTCCGTATTCAGACATACGTTCTGCAAACTTCAGCAGCAGCAGCTCTCCACGTTCCTGAAACATGATGGCACGACCCTTAAACTGTACATAGCACTTAACCTTATTACCATCTTGCAGAAATTTCTCTGCATGTTTTGCTTTAAAGTCGAAATCGTGATCGTCAGTATTTGGAGTAAAACGTATCTCCTTTACCTCAGACTGCTTTGATTTAGCTTTCTGCTCCTTTTCTTTCTTCTTCTTTTCGTAAAGAAACTTCTTATAATCAATCAACCGGCACACTGGCGGGGTAGCCGTAGGTGAAATTTCTACCAGGTCAACTTCTTGTTCCTGGGCCATTTTCAGTGCTTTATCTATCGGGTAAACTGCCGGCTCCACATTTTCGCCTACAACACGCACTTCACGTGCTGTGATTTCTCCATTTATTCGATGTTCATTTTGAGGTTTGTGCCTCAGGAAAGGTTGCCTTGTTCTTCTCTGCATTAAAGATTTTTAAAATTCCTGCAAAAATAGCTATTTGTTTAATTCAATCAATATTTTAACCATCTTAATAATTAAGTAGTTGCGACAGGTTTTTTACCGCTCATCTGGTCGTTAACAGTAGCCAGTATGTCATCGATAAAGTCCTGTAATGGAACAGACCCTTTATCACCTTCTTTGTGCTTCCGAACAGCCACTTGCCCCTCATTCATCTCTTTCTCTCCTATTATCAGCATATATGGTACCTTCATCAGTTCGGTATCCCTTATTTTTCTGCCTATTTTCTCGCTGCGGTCATCCAGTTCAGCCCGTATACCGGCACCTTTCAGCGCATTATACACTTTATTGGTATAATCCTCATATTTATCGCTGATAGACAGCACCTTTACCTGTACAGGCATCAGCCACAATGGCAAATCGCCACCACAGTGCTCAAGCAACACTGCAATAAAACGCTCCAGAGAACCGAACGGCGCACGATGAATCATTACTGGGCGTTTGCGGGTATTATCGCTATCTACATACTCCAGTTCAAAACGTTCTGGCAGATTATAGTCTACCTGTATTGTACCCAGTTGCCAGCTGCGTCCCAACGCATCCTTCACCATAAAGTCAAGCTTGGGGCCATAAAAAGCTGCCTCACCATACTCTATTACTGTATTCAGATTTTTTTCTGTAGCGGCTTCTATGATTGCTTGTTCCGCTATTGCCCAATTATGCTCGTCTCCTATATATTTACTGCGGTCATCTTTATCCCGCAGCGAGACCTGTGCCGTAAAGTTTTCAAAATCCAGCGAGGTAAATACGTATAACACCAGATCTATCACTTTTTTAAACTCTTCTTTCACCTGCTCGGGGCGACAAAACAGGTGGGCGTCATCCTGGGTAAAACCACGCACGCGGGTAAGGCCATGCAACTCACCCGACTGCTCGTAGCGATATACAGTACCAAACTCAGCTAGGCGCAGAGGTAAGTCTTTGTATGAACGTGGTGCTGACTTATATATCTCGCAATGGTGCGGACAGTTCATCGGCTTCAGCATAAATTCTTCGCCCTCCTGCGGAGTAGTTATTGGCCGGAAGCTGTCTTTCCCATACTTCTCCCAGTGGCCCGAAGTGACGTATAACTGCTTGCTGCCTATGTGGGGTGTAACTACCGGCAGGTAGCCGCTGTCCATCTGTGCTTTTTGCAAAAACTGCTGCAGGCGCTCTCGCAGCATGGCTCCTTTGGGCAACCATAATGGCAAACCACTGCCCACCTTCTCAGAAAAGGCGAATAATTCCAATTCTTTACCTAGTTTACGATGATCGCGTTTTTTGGCTTCTTCCAACAGAGCCAGGTGCTCATCCAACTCCTTTTGCGAAGGAAAAGTAACACCGTATATACGGGTAAGCATTTTATTTTTCTCATTCCCTCTCCAGTAAGCACCGGCAATACTGTTCAGCTTAATTGCCTTGATATGCCCTGTGTGGGGTATATGAGGGCCACGGCACAGGTCAGTAAAGTTACCTTGTGTATAAAATGTAATCTGTCCGTCTTCCAAACCATCTATCAGTTCCAGTTTGTAAGGGTCGTCTTTCTCTGTAAAATAGGCTATCGCATCAGCTTTTGACACTTCCTTCCGTGTATATGAGCTTTTGCTCTTGGCCAGTTCTTTCATTTTAGCCTCTATAGCAGCAAGGTCTTCTTCTTTTATCACCCTGTCGCCCAAATCAATGTCGTAATAAAAACCACTGTCGATGGGCGGGCCGATACCCAGTTTTACACCCGGGTACAAGTCTTCCAGTGCTTCGGCCATCAGGTGGGCAGAGGAGTGCCAGAAAGTAGAAATAGCTCCTTTTTCTCCCCAGGTCAACAATTTCAGGCTTACATCTTTATTGATAGGCCTGGTAGCATCCCATACTTCTCCATTTATCTCAGCAGCCAAAACCTTCCTCGCCAAACCTTCGCTTATTGACAAGGCTACATCCATAGCTGTTACGCCAGCCTCATACTGCCTTACCGAGCCATCGGGCAATGTAATATTGATCATAAAATTTCCTTCAGTCTTTAAAATCAAGGTGCAAATCTACAAAT
>DINJ01000032.1:0-268 GCA_002423665.1 Bacteroidetes bacterium UBA5543
GTTCCGCGGTTTTTTCAGGGGGCAAATCATACCACAGGAAGAATACGCTGTAAACAGCTTTGAAGTGGGCCGTAATACGGTAGGCTATATAGACATCAACCGCAGGTTTAAGATTTTTCATGATGGAGAAACGTATATAGTTGAGGATTTTCCGCCTAACTCTTACCAGGTAGGGGATAATGTGGTAGCTTTTGTTTCTAACGATGGTTATTTCAAGGTCTTTTACGATAACAGTATAGAGAGTATTGGTTTCTTTGAGCCTGCTGAT
>DINJ01000032.1:443-3275 GCA_002423665.1 Bacteroidetes bacterium UBA5543
ATACCTACATGTACTATCTTGCCTTCATCGTTATCAAAAAAAGCCAGATCACCTTTGCGTGCATGTTGCAGAAAGTCCACCTCTTCCCCCTCCTCGGCTTGTTGGGCTGCATCTCTTAATATAGCCTTGCCACACATTTTAAAAGCCATCTGTGTCAGTCCGGAGCAGTCAATGCCTGCAATGCTTCGTCCGCCCCATAGGTATGGCGCGTTCATATATTGCATAGCGGCCTCAATCAGATGTTTAGGAGAAAGCTCTAAGTCTTTCAGTAAGAGTTTCTTGCCTTTGTATTTACATTCGGCTTTGCCTAATAGTTTGAGCCCGAACAGCTCGGAACCCATGGGCACCCATTGGTCATCATTATCAAATACCAGCCTGTTATGGTGTTTGTCGGCAATATAGCGGGGGAACTTGCGATAATCTTTTCTATGGATTATAGTTAATTGCCCAATCTTACACCAGCCAATANNAGCGAGGCATTGCAAAAAGCATAGGATAAAACCATTATATAATACCGGGTCTGTTTCTGTCTGCAATATTACAACCTAATAAACTATTTAATAGGCTTATTAGCCGTTCCTGATACCGAAATCTTTTATTAATTTCGTCCGCTAATATAGAGCCAACCCGTATTGCTTATTTTTATATATGGAAAGGTCGGTTAGAAATGGAACAATTTCAAAGGTTTAAAGTAAAACAAAATGGAATCAACGATATTAATTGCCATCGTCTCGGTGGTGGCAGTCCTTATAGGTATATTTCTCGGTAAACAAATATTCGCGAAAAACACTCAGAAGCAAGTAGAAGAAGCAGAACAGCAAGCCAAAAAAATAACAGAGGACGCAAAGCAACTGGCAGAAACACTTAAGGAAAAGAAAATACTGGAAGCGAAAGAACACTTTCTGCAAAAGAAAAGTGAACANNAACAAACGTAACCAGAAAATTGCCGAGAATGAAAGTAAGCTGAAGCAATTGCAGCAGAGCCTGAACGATAAAAACGCAGGCCTGCAAAAGCAAATCAATGAGTATAACCAGCTGAAGGAAAACCTGGACAAACAACTGGAAGTAGTGAACATAAAGCGCACCGAACTGGAGCGCCACCAGGAAGAGCATATCAAGCGCCTGGAAAAAGTAGCCAGCCTGTCTGCCGAAGAAGCTAAGACAGAACTGATGGAGGTTATCAAAGAAGAGGCCCGTACTAAGGCCATGTCTCATGTAAAAGAGATAATGGAAGAGGCGAAGCTGAATGCCAGCAAAGAAGCTAAAAAAGTAATTATACAGACTATACAGCGTACAGCTGCTGAACAAACTATTGAGAATGCCATTACGGTGTTCAACCTGGAAACCGATGAGGTGAAAGGCCAGATAATAGGACGCGAAGGTCGTAACATACGTGCTATAGAAGCAGCTACAGGAGTAGACCTGATAATAGATGATACGCCTGAGGCAATAATCCTTTCTTGCTTCGACCCCTTCCGCAGGGAGATAGCAAGGCTATCTCTGCAGAGGCTGGTACAAGATGGCCGTATACACCCTGCACGTATTGAGGAGGTAGTGGAAAAGACACGTCGCCAGCTGGAAGAGCAAATAATGGAAATAGGCGAGCGTACTATAATCGAACTGGGTATTCATGGCTTGCATAAAGACCTGGTACGCCTGGTGGGTAAAATGCGTTTCCGTTCATCATACGGGCAAAACCTGCTGATGCACTCAAAAGAAACCGCCAATCTTTGTGCTACAATGGCTGCTGAGTTGGGCCTGGGGCAGAAAGTGGTGAAGCTGGCTAAGCGCGCCGGACTGCTGCACGATATTGGTAAAGTGCCTGATGAAGAATCAGAACTGAGCCACGCATTGCTTGGGGCCAAGGTTGCTGAGAAGTGTGGTGAACATGCTGCAGTTATCAACGCTATTGGCGCACACCACGATGAGATGGAGATGACTTATATTATCTCGCCCATAGTACAGGCTTGTGACGCTATAAGCGGCGCGCGCCCGGGTGCAAGGCGCGAAATTATGCAGAGTTACCTGCAGCGTATCAAAGACCTGGAAGCGCTGGCTATGGCTTATACCGGTGTGGAAAAGGCATATGCTATACAGGCAGGCCGTGAACTGCGTGTGATAGTAGAAGCTGAAAAAGTAACAGATGCTGATAGCGAAAAGCTGTCATTTGAAATAGCTGACAAGATTCAGAAAGAAATGCAATATCCCGGCCAGATAAAAGTGACTGTGATACGTGAACTGCGTGCGGGGAATGTAGCGAGGTAAGGGTCCGGCTAAAATACTATAATAAATCAGCCCGCTTTTGCGGGCTGATTTATTATAACAGGTTGGGTACGGCTCATAATCAACAGCGAATATTGCATGGTGATCTTCGTAAATGTGTAATGTGCTCAAAAAATAACATCAAATCAGGGCAAAGAGACCTGTGTTTTTTCAGAAAGAATTTTCTATCTTTGCAGTCGCCCCGCGAGTAGGGGGCTTTTTAATTTGCGGTAGTTTTAGGGTTGCTGCAATGNNTTGATCCTGGTTCGAATCCGGGTGCCCGTGCTGACACAATCGGTTGATAACCAATATTAATCGGTTAATTAATTAAAACTAATTATGGCAAAATTCGGTTCCTATATTCAGGCTGCGTACGACGAGCTGGTGCACAAGGTGACCTGGCCTACATGGGATGTGCTGCAGCAAACGACTATCATCGTGCTGGTATCTCTCATCATACTTACTTTGCTGATATTCGGCATGGACTTCGTATCTGAAAAGGTACTCACCCTGTTGTACAGCATAATAGGCTAAAAACATTCGGGTAAACAATGACAGAAGAAATAATAA
>DINJ01000032.1:3382-17669 GCA_002423665.1 Bacteroidetes bacterium UBA5543
GTTCGGTAAGATGGACGAAGTAAGCGAGCAGGGCATTGGTTATGCAGAGCCATATATCGTGGGCGAAACAGTTCGTATCACCGACGGGCCTTTCAACGACTTCAACGGAACCATCGAAGAGGTGAACGAAGAGAAGAAGAAGCTGAAAGTAGTGGTGAAGATATTTGGACGTGCAACACCTGTGGAGTTGAACTACATGCAGGTAGAGAAAATAGCCTAAGCGATTTAAGTTTTAAAATATATTCTCCGCCCCCGTATTCCGGGGGCGGTCTTGTCTTTAGCCGAATCAATTAACTTTACAGGCATCAATGGATAAATACGCAGTAATAGTAGCCGGGGGTAAAGGATACAGGATGGGTAACGCTATCCCTAAACAGTTTTTGCCACTGGCAGGCCAGCCGGGATTATATCATACCATCAAAGCTTTTAAAGATGCGTTTGAGGACATAAAGCTGGTGCTGGTACTGCCGCAGGACCAGTTGAGTTATGCACAAATGGTATTGCAGGCTTTCCCGGAAAGAATTGACATGGCGATAGTGACAGGCGGGGAAACCAGGTTTCATAGCGTGCAGAATGGGTTGAAGGCAGTGAGTGGCAACTCGGTAATATTTGTACACGATGGGGTAAGGCCGCTCGTTTCGACAGAACTGATACAACGCTGCTATGCACAGGCAGTTGAAAAGGGCAGTGCTATACCCGCTATAGCCGTGGCAGACAGTATGCGTATAATTGAGGGCGACAACAGCCGCCCGGTAGACAGGCAGCACATGCGTAGCATACAAACACCGCAGACATTCAGGGCAGATATTCTTTTGCCTGCATTTGAGCAGGTATATAAAGAGGAATTTACGGATGAAGCTACCGTAGTGGAGGCTTACGGAGAAGATGTATACCTGGCAGAAGGAGAGAAGAACAATATTAAACTAACCACACCCGAAGATATGCTGATAGCGGAGACTATATTGAAGAGCAGGATGGAAGATGCGTAGTTGGTGTATATACATATTATTGTTGACCTGTAACATGGTACATGCACAGGATACCAGCATATTCAAATACCCCATACAAATGGACGAGGTGGTAATATCAGCCTCACGCGGAGGTTGGGATGTGCAGGGCTTTATCAGGCGGGTGCAGAATGACACCACCTTTTACAAGGCATTCAAATCGATGAGGGTAACTTCTTACACAGCTACTAACGATATAAGGGTGTATAACAAGAAAGGTAAGGTCAACGCGTCGTTATATAGCATCACTAAACAAAAGGCATGGAACGGCTGCCGGGCTATGGAAACTCTGCAGCAAAAAGTAACCGGCAATTTTTACAAAAGAAATAAAGAATACAGGTATTACACGGCTGAGCTATACGCCTACCTTTTCTTTACAGAAGATACATTGTGCAACCAGGATGATATAGTGGGAGATGGAGTAGGTGCTACAGAAAGTGGTAGGATTGGCAAACACAAATACAAACTGAAACAACTGATATTCAACCCGGGAAGCAAAGTAGCAGGTGTACCCCTCATGGGCGACAAAGCAGCTATCTTTGAACCTGATGTTGCTGAGATGTATGATTTCAAGCTGGCATCAGAGGAATATGACAGGGAAGACTGTTATGTATTCAAAGCAATTCCCAAACCAAAGTACAAGGATGATGTAGTGTACAACTACCTGGCTACTTGGTTCAGGAAGAGTGATTATTCGATAGTTGCGCGCGATTATTCGCTTTCTTATAGCGCCCTGGCATACGACTTTGACGTACACATGAAAGTGCGCACCCAACAGGTAGGCGGCAAATTACTACCTGTAAAAATAGAATATAACGGCAACTGGCATGTGCTGACACAGGACAGGGAAAGAGTACAATTCATCACCACAATAGTTTATTAACTTTAGAGCAATGATAGCCCCGCACTCCATACAGGAAGTAATGAACCGCGCCGATATTATCGACGTGGTAGGGCAGTTTGTGCGTTTGAAGAAGCGGGGCGCTAACCATATTGCCAATTGCCCTTTTCATAATGAAAAGACGCCATCGTTTTATGTATCGGCCGCCAAGGGCATATACAAATGTTTTGGTTGCGGTAAGGCGGGCAATGTGGTTACTTTCTTACAGGAACACGAAAAGCTGACTTATCCCGAGGCTATCAAGTGGCTGGCTGACTATTATAAAATAGAAATAGAAGAAACGGAGAAATCGCCAGAGCAGCAGCAACAGCAACTGGCGGAAGAAAGCCTGCGCATAATCAACGAGTATGCGGCCAACTATTTTTACGACACACTGCTGAATGATGAAGAAGGGCAGGCGGTAGGATTATCCTATTTCAAGCAACGTGGTTTTACCAAGGCTACTATCGAAAAATTCAGGCTGGGTTATTGCCCCGAGGGNNGGCGATACAGAAAGGCTATAATGCTGAACTGCTGGAGAAGGCAGGGCTGATCAAATACCGCAACGATAAGTACTACGATGTTTATCATGGCAGGGTGATATTCCCCATACAGGCTATGACCGGCAGGGTCCTTGGCTTTGGCGCGCGTATACTCAAGAAAAATGATAAGGCGCCCAAGTACATCAACTCACCCGAGAATGAACTGTACAACAAAAGCCGTGTGCTGTATGGCATGCACCAGTCGCGGCAGGCTATCAGCAAGCAGGATGAGTGTTTCCTGGTAGAAGGTTATACTGATGTAATATCCCTGCACCAGGGTGGGGTGGAGAATGTTGTATCCAGCAGCGGTACATCACTTACCGAAGGGCAGTTGCGTTTGATTGCGCAACTCACCAAAAACCTGACAATACTCTATGATGGTGACGCTGCTGGTGTCAATGCTGCCTTGCGTGGATTGGACCTGGCGCTGGAGCAGAGTTTCAATGTGCAGTTGGTACTGTTGCCCGAAGGGCACGACCCCGATAGTTTTGTACAGGAGAAAGGTGCTGCTGAGTTTCACCAATACGTAAAAGAGCATAAGAAAGACGTTATCGGTTTCAGGCTGGAAGTGGGTCTGATAGAAGCTGGTGGAGACCCGGTAAAGAAATCGAAACTGGTAAACGAGATAGCGGAAACTATCTCGCGTATTAATAAAGCGGAAGACTTTGCACTTCAAGACTATTATATCAAGCGTGCATCAGACGCACTGGAGGTAGACCATGCGGGTATGGTGAACCTGGTGAATAAAAACATCAGGGAGAAACTGGATAATGAACNNACCGCAGGAATATCTGCCTGTAGAAGAACTGCCCAGGCCTAAGGACGATGATGAGCAGGAATGGGAGCTGGTGAGGATACTATTGGAGCATGGCAGTAAGGCTTATGAGCATTACGAAAACGTGTCGGCATTGGTGCACGAGCGCGTAGACCCCGACCTGATAGAAAACCAGATGGTACGTATGGTATACGATGCGTTTTTTGGCTACCAGGAAGAACGTGGCGAACTACCTACTGCTGCTTTTTTCTACACATTACCCGATACAGCACTACAAAACAAACTGGCTGGACTACTGCATACACGTAACGAAATAAGCCATAACTGGAAGGACATATACAGCATAGAAACCCTGCACGGGGAAATGAACTATGTGAACGAAATAGACAGCGCTCTGTCTTACTTTGAACTGAAGAAACTGAAGCAAGTGCAGGACGAAGTGATGAAACGGATTAAGGACGAAAAAGATCCTGCACGCCTTATGGCATTGCAGGTAAAACATATTGAACTGAAACGCGCCGAGGCGGATATTTTAAAACGTGTAGGCACGGTAATTGTAAAAAAGATAAAAGGATAATGGCAAGGATACTGGCATTGGATTATGGGAAAAAGCGTACAGGCGTTGCCGTGTCCGACCCCCTGAAGATTATCNNTAGAAACAAAAGAGTTGATTGGCTACCTGAAGTCATACTTCAAAACAGAAGAAGTGGAGAAAGTAATTATTGGTTATCCATTGAATATGGACAGCACACCGACGGATGCGACGCCGCTGGTAGAGAGGTTCATCGGGAAGTACCAGCATGTGTTCCCGGATATGCCTATAGAGAAAGTGGACGAGCGCCTGAGCTCGCGCATGGCATCGCAGGCCATATCAGGTATGGGATTGAAGAAGAAAGACCGGGAAGAGAAAGGGCTGATAGATACAGTAGCCGCCACTATCCTTTTGCAGGATTATCTTGAAAAACATGCTTAATTCGTAACTTTGCAAGCTTTAATAGTATTTTTAATAGGATGATATTACCTGTAGTAGCATACGGCCACCCCGTATTAAGAAAAATGTGTGAGGATATAGGCCCGGATTACCCCGAGCTTAAAAAGCTGATTGCCGATATGTGGGAAACAATGTACCACAGTAACGGCGTAGGGCTTGCCGCGCCGCAAATCAACCGCCCCATCAGATTGTTTGTGGTAGATACAGAGCAGATAGTAGAGAATTTTGACGATGAGGATAGGAGAGAATATCCTAATGAAAAGCCCATTAAGCAGGTCTTCATCAATGCGCATATAATAGAAGAGAGCGGGGAAGAGTGGCCATATAACGAGGGCTGCCTGAGCATACCAAAAATACGCGAGGATGTGTATCGCCATGCCCGGGTCAGGCTGAGTTATATGGACGAGCAGTTTAAAGAACACGAACAGGAGTTTGACGGCATTACCGCCCGCGTGATACTGCACGAGTACGACCATATTGATGGCAAACTATTTATTGATTACCTGAAGCCGATTAAGAAAAGGCTGATTCAGAAAAAACTGAATGATATATCTGCCGGTAAAGTAAAAACGGATTACCGCATGATGTATGCCAAATAAGTTCTAACTTTCAGTTAAATAATATTTCTGCCAACAACTGTAACATATACCGAGGAAGAGCTGGTGCTGCTGCTGAAACAAAAGAGCAGGCAGGGCTTTGACTACCTGTACGGGCAATATTCAGGCGCCCTGTATGGTATTGTACGCAGGGTGATAACCGATGAAGAAACCGCCCGCGATGTATTGCAGGAGGTGTTTGTAAAAATCTGGAACAATATTGATAAGTTTGACCCTACAAAGGGCAGGCTGTACACCTGGATGTTGAACCTAGCGCGTAATACCGCTATCGACAAGCTGCGTTCGAAGGGCGAAATCATGCAGGGCAAAATCCAAACAGGCGAGGATATCGTATATAAGCAGGAACATGGATTGAAGACAGAGCAGCAAACAGATACCATAGGGCTGAAGGCGATAGTGGCGGATATGCAACCGGAACATAAGACCATTGTGGAGCTGGCCTATTTCAAGGGATATACACTGGATGAGATTTCGAAAGCATTGGATATACCGCTCGGGACGGTAAAAACCCGTATGCGTAAAGCAATAAGTTTGTTAAGACAACATTATAATAGTTGATAAAGTAAAGTGGATATAAAGGAATACATAGAATCGGGCATATTAGAAGCCTATGCACTGGGAGCGCTGACAGAAGAAGAGCGTACTCGTGTAGAGGCGGATATTGCCATGTATCCTGAACTGGCTGATGAGCTGAGTGTCATAGAAACCACTATGCATAAGCTGGCTGATGATCATGCCGTTCCGCCTCCCGCATTTATGCAGGAGCAGATATGGAATGCCATCAATCCCGGAGCAGAAGAACGAACTGCCCCGCCAAGTCCCCCCGCGTCAAAATCAGTACCGCTGATACCGGAGGATAACAGGCAGAGACAACCAAGCTGGCTGCGTGCCGCTATATGGGCTGCTGTGGCTGTAAGTGTACTTACCAATTTTATGCTGCTGTCGCAACGCAACGCCAGCAGGGAAGAGCAGAATATACTGGCTGCCAAAGTCGACTCTATGGCTGTGGAACAACAGCAACTGGCTACAGTAATTGGTGCCTACAAAAAAGAATTGGATATGCAGGCTGACCCAGCCATGCAAACAATAGTGATGCGTAAGGAGGGAGATAGTAGAATGGCAGGTATGGTGTATTGGAGTAAGGATAAAGGTGAAGCCTACCTGGCACTGCATAATATACCTATGCCGCCACAGGGCAAGCAATACCAGCTATGGGTGATACAGGATGGTAAACCGGTGGATATGGGTGTAATATCCAACGATATGGTAAGCAAAGACGGTATGGTGCAGAAAATAGCCATGACCGTAGCGTCCGGCCAGGCATTTGCCATATCTATTGAGAATGAGGGAGGCAACCCTACACCTACCCAGGTCTTCATGGTAGGTGCAGTATAAAATTTCAATCTGAAATTACTAAAGGCTTTTCAACAGCATGATGGAATGGCTGTTGAGTATATAATGATTGACGAGCAGAATGGTCTTAATGCCTTTATGTCTGCCTTTTCTCGCAACAAGTATACCAGGTATCTCCTGCGCTTTAAACAGTTCGGTAGCCAACCATGTTGCGAACCCCGATGATGTATCATACTCCCCGCACAAGTGTTTGAAATTGGCAATGGTTGTATGGTCTGAGGCCAAATCGGAAAGTTGATCGTAGGCTTCCATTTGCCGGCTGTCTCCATTCATGCCGCAAAGCAGTACATCAATGTCTGAAATGTTGAGATTATTCTCGGCCAGCAAATTATTGATATTGGTTATTACTTCAGCTGTGTCAGCACCTTGCAGCATTTTAACGGCCTCTAAGCTGCAAATTCCGTTCTCTTTCTTATTGGTTATGGTAAAGAACGCGGCACCTTCGCCTGCTATTGTTCCTGGTGTATTGCTGTGTTGGTATAAATCTGTATTAGCGGGAGCAGGTTGTTTCCAATACCCAATCTTGTCTTTCACTTTCACGTAGTCCGGCGTTATTTCATCGAAACAACCCACTAGTACATGCATGTTTTCGTTTGTTTCATTCAATAGCATTTGCGCGTCAAACAGCGCCAGTTCAAACGAGGCACCCCTGTTTACATAAGTCTGGTTATAACCTGTACATTTTGTTTGCAATGCCAGCCATCCGTTGATAGAATTGTAGGTAGATTGTATGAACGATGTTGGCGTAAGTGCTTCTTCTCCATTTGCTATCATGCTCACCAGGAATTGTTCAGTATCCACCATCGAACCCCTTCCTGTACCTGTGATGATAGCCTGTGGTTGTTCAATTCCGGCTTTTTGCAGCGCATTCATGCCGCAACTGATACCCATTTTTAGCAATTTGCTCATCCTGCGTNNACCCACATTATACCATTGCCGATGGAAACGATATCCTGCAACAGGTGCTCATCCTCAAAATGTTGTTGAGGTGAGATAACTGACGCTGATGATATGTACACGGGTTTCATCATGCCTTGCTGAATATGAGTGAAACATTGCTACCGCCAAAACCAAATGAATTGCTGATAACATGGTTGATGGGGATATCCTTAACCTCAGTTACGGGTTGTATGTTCATTTCTTCCATTGGTGTATTGAAGTTCAGGTTAGGCCATACTTTTTGTTCTAGTATAGCCAGTATGCTGAAGAATGCTTCAATAGCACCCGCCGCCGCTAGTGTATGTCCTGTATATGCTTTTGTAGAGCTGAATGCAGGTTGTTTTGAACTGAACAGCATCTGAATAGCTTTCCCCTCTGCGGGGTCATTGTTGATGGTTGCTGTGCCGTGTGCATTGATGTAATCAATATCCGCTGCGTACAAGCCGGCTTTTTGCAATGCCTGTCCCATAGTTCTCATTGCGCCGGTACCATCCGGAGATGGCGCGGTAGGATGGTAGGCATCGTTGGTATTTGCATAGCCACAGAAGATGGCAAGAATTTCAGCGCCTCGTGCCACCGCATCCGATTCTTTTTCCAACAACAAGTAGGCAGCACCTTCTCCCAGGTTCAGTCCGAAGCGGTTGCCATCAAAAGGACGACATTGTTCTTTGTCAACGTTTTTTAGCGAATTGAACCCATTTAAAGTAAACCTGCTCAATGCGTCACATCCTCCGCAAATAGCACGTTGTATTACGCCGTTTTGTATCATGCGTGCACCCAGTATAAGTGCATTGGCTGAAGAAGAGCAGGCGGTACTGATGGTCGCTATAAATGGTTTCAGTTGAAAATGCCTGGCTATATTCAGCGTACTCTCAGCACAGTCCAGCGTATCAATATATTTGAGAAATGCTCCCTCTGTTTTGTCAGACAGGAAGTCAGGATACATATCTTCTACCGAGCACATACCACCCACAGTGTTGGCATTTATCAAAGCGAAACTGTTATCAGCGAAAAGTTTTGTATCTGTGTTTTGCATCAGTTCCTGCATAGCTACAAGTGCCAGCAGGGTAGTGCGTGTATAACCATTATCTCCGGTTGGTAATTCCAGTAGGCTAGCTAATTCATCATTGGAATAGTCGACTTCCCCGCATACAAATTCCTGTGCGTGCTTCGTCTGAAGGTGCAAAGGGTGACGCATGCCGGCTTTTTTGTTGATCAAGGCGTCGGCATGTTTTTTAGTACCAAGCCCGAGGGCAGAAATGATACCTGTGGCTGTGATGACTATTCTTTCCGCCATTCGTCAGATTGCGGTACTTAAATCGTCCTGTGTTGCTGAATATATTCGGCCATAGACGCCACAGACTCCAGCACTTTACGGCCCTCTCGTGCATCTTCTATTTTAATGCCGTAATTACGCTCCAGCAATACCATTAGTTCCAGCGAGTCAATACTGTCAAGGCCCAGCCCTTCGCCAAACAATGGTGCGTTGTCATCTATGTCAGATGGTTTCATTCCTTCCAGGTTCAGCGACTCAATTATCTGCTGTTTGAGCGTATTTTTCAGTTCTTCCATAATTTCAAAGTATCAGGCAAAAATAAGAATATCNNGAGTTTATAATGTTTTTTATATTTCAAAAGCTTTGTTCACTATCAGTTCTTCCTGCTGCTTAGCATGATATTTGCTGAAGCCCGTGGCTGATGCCGCGCTTGCAGGACGGGTTATGTATTTACTTACAGAGAAGTTTTCCTGGTTCATATACAAGTATCCGGCAGCACCCATGTTGCGTGGCTCTTCCTGTACCCATATCCATTCCGCATTCTTGTATTTTTTCTGCAGTTCGTTCAATTGCTGGTATGGTAGTGGGTATACCTGTTCAAGCCTTACTATTGCTACGTCGGTACGCTTTTCGGCCATTTGCTTTTCACTCAGGTCAAAATACACTTTACCGCTGCACAGTAACACTTTCTTCACTTTTGAAGCTGTTTTGATATACTCGTCGTCTATTACTTCTTTGAAGCCACCTGTTGTAAATTCATCGATATGTGAATACGACCTGGGGTGGCGCAGGTTTGCTTTTGGCGAGAAGTTCACCAATGGTTTGCGAAAATCCCAAGCCAATTGTCTGCGGAACATATGAAACAGGTTGGCAGCTGTAGTAATATTAGTGACTATGATATTGTCTTCTGCACAGAGTTGTAAAAACCTTTCCAGTCTTGCTGATGAGTGCTCAGGCCCCTGGCCTTCGTAGCCGTGCGGTAACAGCATCACTAGTCCACTCATCTTGCGCCATTTGGTTTCTGCTGAAACGATGTATTGATCTATCACCGTCTGGCAGCCGTTGGCAAAATCGCCGAATTGAGCTTCCCATATTGTCAGGGTATTAGGGTCAGCTATAGAATAACCATATTCAAAGCCTAATACCGCAAATTCACTCAGTAGTGAATTGTACACTTTAAAAGCTTCGGGGTTATCTGTTATTTTGCTAAGGCGGTTGTAGTTTTCGTTGGTGTTCTCATCGTGCAGTACAGCATGGCGATGAGAAAAGGTTCCCCTTTCTACGTCCTGCCCGCTCATACGCACGTTTTTACCTTCCTCTACCAGGCTGGCGTATGCGAGTAATTCGCCGGTTGCCCAATCCAGCTTTTGTTCTTCTTTATACAGTTTTACCTTGTCGTCCAGCAACTTCTTGATTTTGCGCAACGGTTTCAGCCCTTCCGGTATATCCATCAGTTTATTGAACAGCTCTTCCGCTTTCTTTTTCGTAATGGCTGTTTTGGGTGATTGGCCAAAATCAGCAGCCTCTGAATGCCTGAGGCTTTTCCACGCCTTTTCAGGCTCCTGCAATTTGTAGGGTAGTGGCTTTTCCTTTACCTCATCCAATTTCTTCTGCAAGTCGTCCCAATATCGTTTTTCCATGTCTTCGGCCAGCTTCCTCATGTCCGAAGCTCCGCTGTCCATTAGCTGCTGTGTATAAATTTCACGTGGGTTGTGGTGTTTCTTTATCAGGTCGTACAGACGTGGTTGGGTGAAACTAGGGTCGTCTCCTTCGTTATGGCCGTGTTTGCGGTAGCAAACCATATCAATGAAAATATCACCGTTATATTTCTGTCTGTATAGTATTGCCAGTTCACATGCTTTAATAACTGCTTCAGGGTCGTCGCCGTTTACGTGCAACACAGGAGCATGAACCATTGACGCTACACTGGTGCAATAGTTGGCAGAACGCGCATCGTGAAAGTCTGTTGTAAAGCCTATCTGGTTGTTGATAACGAAGTGTACAATACCACCGGTTGAATAACCTTCAAGTTTACTCATCTGTAGCAGTTCGTACACTACTCCCTGACCGGCTATGGCTGCGTCGCCATGTATCAGTATGGGTAATACGCTATCGTATTGGCTGTTGTATATAGAGTCCGCTTTTGCACGGGCAAACCCTGCAACAACGGGATCAACAACTTCGAGGTGCGAGGGATTAGGTGCTAGTTGCACATTTACTTCTTTGCCTGACGGGGTTTGTATTGTAGAACGAAAGCCCAGGTGGTATTTTACGTCGCCACTGCCCATGGTTGTATCGGGGGGCATATACCCTTCAAATTCAGAAAATATCTGTTCGTATGTTTTTTTCAGTGTGTTGGCCAGCACGTTCAGACGGCCACGGTGAGCCATTCCTATTACTACTTCCTGTACGCCGGTATCTGCTGATGCATTGATAAGTGTATCCAGCGCAGCAATGGTACTTTCACCTCCTTCCAGACTGAACCTTTTTTGGCCGATATATTTTTTGTGCAAAAACTCTTCGAACATTACACCCTCGTTCAACTTCTCCAGTATTCTCTTTTTCTTATCCAGGGGCAGGTCGGTATTCATCATTTTTTCAAACTCGTTCTCTACCCACTCACAAGTGCTCTGGTCATTGATGTAGGTGTATTCTATACCTACATTTCCGGCATATATTTTCTTCAGCCTTGCCAGTATATCCTTCAGTTTAGCATTGCCCATGCCCAGGTAGGAGCCTATCTGGTATTCTGTTTCCAGGTCAGCATCACTCAGCCCGAAATAGCTTAGGTCTAATTGTGGTTTACGATCTATACGTGGCCTTATTGGGTTGGTGGTTGCAACCAGGTGGCCACGCTTTCTATAGGCGCGTATCAGGCGAAATACACCTAATTCTTTGGATAGCTGTTCGTTGCTTACAGGTGTTTTATCGGTACCGACAGAGCTTGCCATCACTCCGTTCCCGTTTGCTTTGGATATTGCGAAATCAAAACCTTCAAAAAACTTCTTCCACTCACCATCTACAGAAGCCGGGTCTTTCAGGAAATCGTTGTACAGTGATTCAACATAAGAGGGGTGTGAACTCATCACGTAAGAGAAATCTTTCATCATGCTACCAGCAATTTGATATGCTGCCTGTTTCTTTGTTTTTAATAATAACGCTAATAAGATGTGTTATCTTAATGTGAACTACAAAGTTAATAGCAATTAATCAATTACAGCAAGCAAAAGCCAGTTAATACAGGGATAATTGCATGAAAATATATTTAATGCTTTAACGTAATAAGGTCCAGTTGAATCCGAACCGTATCATAACATTTTGCGCGGGATAACCGGGCGCATTAATCAGGTTCTTACGGTCTCCGAAGAGCTGTTGTAACTGGTCGAGCATCAGGTAACTGCGGAAACGTTTAATCTTGAAATTGAAGAAGAAAGCCCATGAAGGATCGTTGCTCAGCAGGTATGCGTTGCTGTAATAATACCTGTGAAACAGCGGGCTGTATGCTGCAGTTTCATATGGGCTGTGGTACCGCATTTGTACGCCGGTAGCCACTTGCAGCGCATGGCGGAATATGTAGCCTTCGTAGCTCAACTGGTGGCGTCCCATAATCATTGGGATATTTACGGGGGCAGATATAGGTACCTGCTGATATAGCAGTTCGTTATCCAGCACAATGCCCTTCCACCTGAATGCTTTTTGCAGGGATAACTGGGTAATATTAAAAGCTGTTGCATATTGGTCGGGCAGCTGGTTTTGGTTCATATAGAGGTAGTTGCTGACCAGGTAGTTGCGTGCGGTGATATCCAACGCATATTTACTGCTACGGAAACTGATATGCGCCTGTGTTACACTCTCTTTACCAAAGCTGCCGGCTATAGTATCATATTGGTTGATATATGTAGTATAGTTGTATGAGGGGTTGTTGATGGTTTGCTGAAGACCTGCCTCCGCAATAGCCCAATCGCTCAATTCCTTACCGGCCTTCGCCTGTAACAATGAATTGCCTGCTGCGGCGCCTGTCAGGTAAAACTTTGCATGGACATTGTAAAACCATTCACCCTGCTGCATCGCTTCTTTGCGCAGCTGCCCCGTAAGGTAATTGCTGGTGATGTTGTAGAACTGTGCTGCCACCAGGAAACGTGTAGAGAAATTATCAACTCTTATACCCGCTCCCGCGCTGAATTGCAATTGTTTTTCAGTCTTGCCGAGGAAACCGTTGAGTAGTACAGTGTTGTCAAAAGTGTTTTGTTTCTGGCGGGTAAATACTGAGTCAGAGCCATCACCGGCAAAGCTTTGAGTAAAGAATGGCGAGTACCGCAAAGAATCCGGTCGCATGTCTTTGAAGGTGTATTGCTTGTTGCTATGCCTGAAATGGTGGCTGATGCCAAAACGTGGGGTGTATTTGATGCTTACTTTGGTTGAGTCATCGTTGTAGAGCGAATCGGTTTTGCCCCAGGAATAGCCGTGCTGTACTACTATATGGTAATCGCGAACAGCGTTGGTAATGAGTGAACGTGGTACAAAAGACCCGCCTTCCGATACAGCATTGGCATAGTTGATATCCATAGTGCTGCGCTCATTGAAATCCTCATTTGTTAGCTGATCTTCGTTGGCAATTCCACCATTCTCATCCTGGATGCTTTTATTATATATCAGGCCGGCTTTCAACTTATATCGTTGGTTGACACTCTGGTAGTTGGTAGTAATATTTCCGGCATCATGTACATTGCGTTGCAGCAGGAAGAAGCCCTCAGAACTCAGGCGGTTGTACTCAAAAGAGAAATTCCAGTTGGGCTTGATGTTTTGTGTATGTAATATCTCCAGCTTTTGTTCCAACTTGCTACCCAGGTTGAAAGAGAAAACAGAGTAGGGTACTGTCGAATTGTAAAACTTCAGGCTGTCCGGCTGCATATGATATATATCCATAGCCGTATAACCCAGTGTAGGCCCGAAGCGGTTTTCGGGTGTGAACATCAGGTTGCGTGCCGGGGAGCCATAGTTGCCCAGGTCTGTCATCCATGGCTGTAGAAACTTACGCCTATGAAAAATGTGTATAGAAGAGTCAGGCTGCTGGCTCCTATCGCTGTGCAGGTGTTTATACCGCACTTTTACATTGATATTCTCCTCATGCCATTCGTCCGTATTCGATTTGTCGAAAGCCAGGGAGTCCTGTTTTTTATCTCCCGGCAGCCCCAATGGAGCTCCCGGCTGTTGCGCNNGCTGTGCAGAGTAATAGCAGCAACAGTATGCCTGCCTTATATAATAAGGTAGTATGCAACGCTTTATGTATAAAGGCTTTCAAAGAACGCAAAGTTAAACGATTAGCGCATAAGTAGCCATAAAGGATTGTGAAGCTTAGTCCTGGCTGTAGCCTGGGTTGGGTACCTCGTTCACCTTTACCTGCACACCTTCTTCCAAGTGTTCGTTGGGTAGCTCCAGGAAGTGCCTTTGCTCTATGGCGTCTATTGCAGCTTTGCGTTTCAGGTGTTGGCCTACTATCTCTTTGATGTTTTTACCCGCCAGGTGCAGAATGTCGTTCTTCAGGCGGAAAGCACGTGCCGCACGGGCAAAGCCGTAGAACATGATGGCCATAATGGCTATTATAGCGTAAATCACTACGGTGAAAATCTCAATATTGAGCCAGCCCAGTGTGCGGTATTCCGGCTTGTGGCGCAGGTCGGCCAGTATATAGAACGGGTAAATCTTGTCCATAAAGAACAGGAAAACAATCAGCCCTACTGCCAGCAGGTAACACAGTATTTCCCCGAATATCAACCCTCCCTTCCCGGCCAGCCTTTGCGCGGCTGGCTTGCGTAGTGATGTGCCCAGCGGGTCGAGTAATTCAAC
>DINJ01000113.1 GCA_002423665.1 Bacteroidetes bacterium UBA5543
ATTTTAAAAACAGATCTTTGTACTCCGCGTTATAATAGCATGTGCTTTCATATCCATCTGCAATCATCAGGTTTAGCACAGTGGAAAAATCTTCAGGCTTTATAATGAAATCAATATCCGAAGTTTCCCTGCTTATATAATCGTTGTATAGCTTTTGGCTTAAAAGGACACCTTTATTCGACAGGCATTCTACACCCGATTTTTTCAACAACTGTTGAATGCGTACTAATTCTTTTAGTTTCAGCAAATTACCGGTCGCTATACGTGTCGTAGCCAGTTTTAGTTTATTGTAAAATGCTGCATCGGTTTGAATTGCATTGGCGGTTAAGACATTGTATACGAGGGGTCTAACCTGGTGAACTGTTATTATTTTTTGAAACAATTCCCAGTTTGGAGATTGTGAATTAATGAAAGACTGCACTTCAACGGGCGCGATTGTGTTATATTGAAGCCTGCCTAAAAGAATAAGCAAAGCCATTTCAGCACCGTATTTTTCAGCTAGTATCTTTGCACTTATCATCCTGCCTGTTTTCTATACATTTTCGAAAACACACCACCTTTTGCAACCAGTGCATCAAAGCTGCCTTCCTCCACCAAAGCACCATTTTTCATGCAGTAAATGCTATCCGCCATTTTCAGGTTATACAGTCTGTGTGTAACCAATATTATTATCCTCCCACCAATATCTGCTTTCAGGGTTTCAAACAACTCGTACTCTGCATCAGGGTCCATTGCGCTGGTGGGTTCATCCAGTATCAATATTTGACCCTGTTTATACATACCTCTTGCCAGAGCTACTTTTTGCCATTGCCCTCCGCTTAGCTGCTCCCCGTTTTTATATGTCTTACCCAAAATTGTTTTATATCCATTTGGCATTTTGTTCACCTTTTCGGCTAATCCGGCTTTTCTGCCCGCTTCTTCTAATCGCACATTGACTGCCTGGTCCTCATTGAGTACTATGTTATCCTTAAGGCTCATGTAGTATTTTCCGTAATCCTGGAATACGGCAGAGATATTTCGCCGCAGTTCAGGTGTTGCGATATCTGCTATATTCAAATCATCTATCAGCACTTCTCCACCCGTAGTATTATACAGCCTGCAAAGCAGTTTTAACAAAGTAGATTTTCCTGAACCATTTTCACCTACAATGGCGGTAATCTTACCAGGCTGAAATTGCATATTTATATTTTCCAGAACACGCGTTTCTGTACCGGGATATGTGAATTTCAGTCCCCTCACCTGCACGCCTTTTTTAAGAGCTGGAAACGGACGTGGATAAACCGCTTCGTTAAGAATATGCGGAGCGGACAAATACTGCATAATCTGTTGCAGGTACAGTTGGTTTTGAAACAAGTTTACAACCGAATGAAAGAATGATGTAATGGCGGACTGCAACCTTTGAAACACTTGGAAATAAATAACCAAACCTCCGATGGTAATAAGTCCGGTAACAGCACTAAGGATGATGGTTGCATATATGATGGTAGTAACTACTATTTCGAATGACTGGATAAACAGGCTCTGCTTCAGAAATTTCTTCTGCAGGTCGATTTTCCCCCTGTATATGGTGTGCCTGAAGTTGAGAAATTTGTTGATAAAGCGCTTGCCAAAATCGAATATGCGTACTTCTTTGGCATATGCATCTGTTGTCAGGTATTGAAAGTAGTCAAAGGCTTTGCGTTGCAGGGGGGCATATTGCTTGTCCTGCAAGTATTGCCTGTAGCTGTTCAAAAGCTTGCTTACCGCCATAGGTACTCCAAGGACTATAACCATTAAAATGACCGACCAATGCACCAGCATCAGGAACCCTGAGAGCATTGCTATGCTGATAGTGCCGCTTATGATACCTTGAAGGGAGCTGACAAGTTGCGATGGCCTGTGCAGAGACTGCTGTTGAGCAGTATGCAGATCATCGTAAAAACCGGGGTTTTCATAATACTCAAGGTCCAGTTCGATGGCTTTATGCAATACCTGCCCCGCTATTTCATCTGCCACCAACTGCTGTTGTACCAGTTGATAATAAGATGAAAGTTGCGTGACTATTGCCAAAATAATCTGTAAAACTGCAAAAAGGATAAGATACTTGCCGCACGACTGCCATGTAATAGCGCTATCAGCAACAATAACATCAATCAGTTGCTTGAGCACCAATAATGAAAATAGCGGAAAAATGGCCAGCAGCGCAAACAGGCACAGGTTTATGAGGGTAACACGTTTACTCATACGCCATACCATAGCGAAGCCTTTACTGCTGTCGGCAAGAAAGCTTTTTACACGGTGTTTTTTGTCATTAAAGGCGTGCATCATAAACCCGTGTAAGATATAGCTTGCTTAGGACTATTGGCAAAATGCGCCACTTTTTTGTATTGCAGGCTGCGCTGCCCCCCAATCAGTATACGCCCACCGCATTCTATCCATGCATGGGCGTCNNAAATTTTACACCCAGGCATAGGTTGGATGGTATTTTGAACCGCCTGAGCAATAGCATGCCTGCCATTGCCTGGTCGAGGCAAACGCTTTTAAAAGGAACATTTCCTGCGGCCATCTGTACAAACAACTTTACGCGCTCTGCTTTGGCAGTCTGCAGGCTATCCAGCCGATTATCTATAGGGCTGTTAACTTTCCCAAGATAGGGAGCCACTTTTTTAAATGGCAGGGTAAGCACCACCATCTTAGAGATACTGAGGAGCAACACCGCATCAAGAAAAAAAAGCTTGTCCCTAAGCGGCAACGCTATGAAAGTTTTTAGTTTGCCTGCCTTCATGCGGTACTATACATATTGATTGATAAAAAATCACAGGAGCGTTTAGCTGAAAGGCTAAACAACAACCAAAAATACTCAAAATATAGAATTCCCTTCCCATATTCGCATACACTATGGCAGCTACTACTTGTTTTTGCTCAAGAACATAGCAAGCATTGCCAATCTTTTCATCATTTCATAAGTCATCATAGCAGTTGGTTCATCGTAAGTAAGGTCTGCTAATTTTTTACGGTCAACATATCGGTATATTGGGTTTTGGATATTTATTGATAAGAGGTATTCCTTTACATCTTCAAAGTATCTTTCCGCCTCAATTTTAATAACAGGTATTACCGCGGTATTGGTCGGTTTCCTGCTTTCGACGATTCCCAGTGGCAACAGATTTTTTATCACTTTACGAAATAATGCCCTGCCATGCTTGTGGTCCAATTTCCATTCGTCGGGCAGATGGTAAAAAAAATCAAGGGTATCGCTATCCAGCAAGGGGTATAGATACCTGATTCCATATTCGCCTGATATATGATACCCGGTTTCCAATCTTTCTACTGTGGCGGCAAAACCTATTCTATACTCATGCCATTCCTTAATATAGTTGTGCCTGGGCAATACCGGTGTAGAATAGGGTTTATGTTTATACGGGTTCAGCAGTACACTGTTAATGATTTTACCTTTTACAGGATTTGCCTGCGGCTCGAACCGCGATTTGTATATATAATTGTATAACACCCATAGAAGCGATTTAGGATAGGTATAGCCTAGTATTCGGATTTGCTTCGCCGCACTATTCAGCTTGCCATATGTTACCAGCTGCTTTAAGTGAATTTTATTCAAATTGGCTGACAGCATTTCATCACCACCAAAACCCGATAACAATATTGACACTTTGTCTTTTTGAGCCAGTGCATATATGCTCTGCTGGTAAGTATTCACATTCATATAGGTTGGATACCCAATAGCATTCAATGCCTGTTCAGTATAGCGGAGGGGGGTATCGGCGACAGCGTCAAGGTAGGTATGATTAGTTATACCGAGGTATTCTTTAATGGTTTCAATTTTTTTATACTCATCGTCAAATCCTTCATAATGTCCCCGGTAGGCTTCGGGCAGTTTGTTGGAATAGGTGTGGAGATTGTTTCCGCTTCTTTTTGCTGCCAGGGCTGCAATGGCCGAAGAATCGAGCCCCCCACTCAGTTCTACCCCTATTTTATCTTCTGTCTTACCGGCCCTGTTCCATACAGATTGCTCAATAAGATGGGTTAATATTTCTATGGCTTCATCAATATTTGAAGGGGCGGGTGTTCGTTTGTCACCCATCGTCCAATACCTGTCCGGAGATGCGGATGTTTTGCCCACTACAAAGGTTGATGGNNATCGTTTAATATGTGTATAGGGAGTGTCAATGTTGTTTTGTGGCGCTTGCGTTATAAAGGCTTCAACCCAATCTTCACTTATGTCGGTAGCCTTGCGGTGATTAGTTATGAACTGTATTTTATTGGAAAATAAAAATACTTCTTCGTCTAAATAATAGTAGAATGGTACATTCCCCAACCTGTCCCTGAAACAGAATAGTTCCTCTTTTGTGCTATCCCATATGGCTCCTGCAAAGTTGCCTTTTATATACCTGACGCAATCTTTTCCCCATTTTTGGTATGCTTGTAATACCAATGCTTCTTGGGTGGCTCCGTAACTTGATAATAACTGCTCCAGCTCGGCTTTATTGTACAAACTAAGGTCAGTTAACAAAAACAACTGTGACCCTAGTTCTGAAACAGATTCCTGTTGTTGAAAAATAAAAATAGCATCAGAACCAGCTAAGGCTTCGTATTGTTTACCGAAAGGCAGATAATGAACGTCTTCTTCCGTATTCCGGCCCTGCCTGTAGTATATACCTCCAAAGAAAGTCATGCGCTAATTTACTAATATAGAGGCTGACCCTCATCATTAATGTAACCCAGCTTAAGCATAACTTCCCTATGGCTGTCAATTACCTGCTGTGCCTGTTTTTCTGTAAGGCTTTCCCTCCATGTACCTGTTTTACCTTTTCTAAAGAATGNNCAGGCCGCTAAATTGAACAACCTTGCTGAAAGCAGCAAAAGGGTCTGCAATAATATCTTCGTACCGTATTACCAGCAGGGGCATATCTTTCTGCTCCAACCAGCTCTGTATATGCTTACTCCAGCTATACAACTTCTGCCTTACCTGTGTTTTTATGGTTTTAGGGTTGTTGCAAAAACAGTAATCCTCGTCTTGCATGGCCTTTATCGTATTATCAATGGTATCGGCATTGTGATGGGCAAAAGACGCCACTACATCAAGCGGGTTTCTGACAATATATACTGCACCAATGCTTGCCTCGGCCGGGAAAAGCGGCTCGCCCGATGTGGTATGAATATATGCATCGTGTACCTTCATAAAGTACGGTGACGTGTTCACTTCTTTAGCAAATTCCCTCAGTACAGCAGGCATATATTTTTCAATCTCATCGTTGGTAAGCTCAGAGGTTTCCAACATCAGGAATTCTTCAATTATGCCGCGCGAGGAGACTATAGGAGCTACCAGGTTGTTGATGACATTGTCATCGTTCCGCTCCAGCAGGTTTGTAAGAAATGTTCTCGTCCAGGTATTTCCTGATTTAGGGTATGACGCAAGCCAGACTATATTTTTCATAGTGCTGAAAATTGCTCTTCCATATAATCAACAAAGGCAGCAGGGGGTACGGCAGCCGATCGGTACACATCATAAAACGGAACATGCGGCACGATACCTGTCGCCAGCCTGAAATGGGTCTCTGTTTTTTGCAGGTGTCGAATCAGCTTATAACGGTAGGTATGGTTCCTTAACCGTTTAATTTTTTCCATGCCAGTGCGCAATTCCACTTTTTCAATTGGAGTTTCATTGCGTTCGTGCAGAAAATATATTGCTTTTAAAGGTAGTGGGTGCTCATTGTTTCTCTCTACCGGGAAACTGTACTTCTCCAGTTCATCCCTCAACTTGGCAAAAGATCCCGGATTATACTCATATTTTTCAAGGCTTTGCGACCAGAGCTTTAAGTGCTGTACCCCCGGGTAAACCATTGGCCCTTTATCTTCATTAAGAAATACAGAAGATATATCATCGTTCAGTATCTCATATCCTTTTCGGTACAGACCAAGAGCGAGAGTAGATTTGCCAACACCTGATTGTCCCGCGATAATAACAGCCCCATCATTTAGTTTGATGCAGGACGAATGAAGGGAAAAAATATCATTCTTATGCAGCAAAATGCCCAGGACGATGGAGAATATATACAGGCGTACGGCATATTCAGGCACTTCAGGGTATGCCTCAATGGTAACATTGTTTTCACCATCTATATAATACCAGGCAGTGCCTTCTATGTGTATAAGCGCCTCTGTAGCCGAAATTGATATGACAGGATTGCTATAAGTGACACCAGTTAAAGTTTCAGGTACTTTACCATATTTAATCGTGATTTGCCTTGTATCACCTGCCAAAGAACCAATTATGTTCTCCCTGACTTCAGAAAAGGGAATCTCTGACCTTATCGATAATCCGTTGAAACAATATTCATGTATTCTCTTGCCAGCTACTATATGAGACACGCCCTTATATCAATTTTAAATAAGTATTATTTTTCCAATAGTATACCATCCGAGATGTTATACTCCCGGGTAGTGACTACAATAAAAAACTGCTACTAACTTTTTAAAGTATGTTAGTAGCATATAGGAAAATATAAGCCGATTAAAAACAACAGCCTTTTTAAAGCCCTTATGTATGATAAAATCCGTTCTCATTAATATCGGTGATACCGCCACCTAAGGTTTTCAACCATTCTTCTGTATATAATACAGGTGTTTCCCATTGAAACGATGGTTGTTGGCTGTTA
>DINJ01000169.1 GCA_002423665.1 Bacteroidetes bacterium UBA5543
GTCATATTCACCCGAAAAGAAACCTGACTTCTTCGTCGCTATCAGCCCGGTCTTTTTATTAAATCCATCTGCTGAACCACAGGGGTATTTGACGATAGATGCCAATGTGGTATAAGTTAGCTTATATCCCCCTTCCGACTGGTTATTGAAATTATGCGTGAGTACGCGTAGCGCATTGGAATTGCCCTCAAACAATTGGAGGTCTTTCAACTGTGCTGTTGACAGCTCTCCATGAATAATATTCTTTGCTTCACCCTCCAGCCCCGAAAAATAGGTACGTATCGCATCCTCACCGGAATGTCCGAATGGCGGGTTGCCTATATCGTGCGCCAGGCAGGCTGCCGCTATTACCGATGGCAATTCGTAACGATAAAAATCCTTGAACCCATCTCCTTCGCTACTGTATTTATCTGCTATTACATCGCCAATGTGCTTGCCCAGCGAGCGGCCTNNTTCATCATAGCTGCAAAGATGGGCAATTGTGCGCTAAATATCAGTTAACCGGCATTCCCTCATTTATATTTCAAATTGTATATTTATTATTCAAAATATAAGGGCTATGAAATTTTTACTGAACAGGTTGTTCCTGGTAATGATAGCGGCTACACTATTTGTATCCGCCTGTAATAAAGACAATACTACTACTGAGCCGCTGGCCGAAACCAATCCATCCGTTACCGGTTATGGTATCTTTTCTGTAAATGGCAATGGCGACCTGGTAATGAATGGCACATCAGCCACCAATACACCCTACCATTTCGACAATATCATCCGTGATAACCCTAATGCTAAATTGCTCATCATGCAGGACTGCCCGGGCAGCGATGATGATGACGCTAACCTGCTGGCCGCACGCAAAATACGCAAGGCGGGCCTCAGCATACACGCCACAGCTACCAGCGAACNNATGTTTTTTGCCGGCGTAAAACGCACTATGGAACCCGGTGCTAAATTTGGCGTCCATTCATGGAGCGACGGCAAGAACGAAGCAACAGATTTCCCTAAGGGGCATGAGCAACACCAGCCGTACATCAGCTATTTTATAGAAATGGGACTGACGCAACAAGAGTCAGAAGATTTTTACTACTTCACCATATATGCTGCCAATGCTGATAATATACACTGGATGACACAAGCTGAGATTGATAAGTATAAATTAATAAATTAGGCTGCTCAATATTTGGAATTAATATGGAGGACAATAAAAGATATTCTAACGAAACTACTTGGTTAATAGCAGCAAATCCTTCGATGTATGATCATTCAAGCTCTTTCGACCATTATGGGTACGTAGACTGGAGACAAGGGAAAACAAAATATAAAATCAATGACATTGTCTTTATTTATTGTACCCTACCCGTACAAAAAATAATGTTTAAGTGCAGAATATCTAATGTAAACATGAGTCACGATGAAATACGAGACGATAGAGAATATTGGAAAAATCTGGAAGAATACTACAAATCACTTAGTGGAAATTTCATGAGGTTAGACTTAATAAGTCTTATAGATACACCAAATTTACATTTAACTAAATTGTTGGAAAATGGTTTGAATGGAGCTCCACAAGGTCCACAAAAAATGTCTGAAGGACTGGTCGGGTACGTCAATGCGAATTTTAACGAACAGGGTGTTCACGATTTATATCCCGATATTTTAAAAGAAGGAGAACATGTTTATGAGGGATTAAGAACGGCTGTATTAGTAAATAAATATGAAAGAAGTTCAGTAGCAAGAAATAGATGCATTGAACATCATGGAGTTACCTGTCAAATATGTAAGATGAGTTTTTTTGAGAGATACGGTGATATTGGTAAAGGTTTTATTCATGTTCACCATATTGTACCAATACATACCATTAAGGCAGAATACAAAATCGATTATAAGAATGATTTGATACCAGTTTGTCCTAACTGTCATGCAATGTTGCACAGGAAGAAAGACGATGGTAGTGAAATAACCATTGAAGAATTAAAGGACATTATTGCCAAGTCAACAATCTAAATATTACTCATTATGTTGAACAAACATTAACTCACCGGAACTTAAAAGTATTCATACATTAATGAGTTCCGTTCATATTTACCTACCTGGTAAATAGAAGAAGCAGCCTTTCAGGCTGCTTCTTCTATTTTAGGCACAGAGATCTTTAATACAAGCAAATTATTGCAAATATCCGCTTACTTTGCAGATATGAAGAAAGCCATCCTCCATATCCTCTTCAATCTTGTCGTTTGGGCAGGTGGCTCCTTATGGATATATCACCCCATTGTGAAAACGAATATGACCGAAGCAATAGGCTTTTGGTTGTTTATGTCATTTATCATGAGTCTGCCTACTTTTGGCGAATGCCTGTTTAACGGTATAAAACGAGGTGCTGAATAAATTGATAAAAGACTGTACACCTGATTATCATAAATTAACTCATACAAAAAACGAGCAACATGAAATACCTGGCTATTCTCTTACTATTGTTGCCACTGGGCGTAGACGCCCAAAGCAAAAAAGACTTCAAAGAAGTAATGGGCAAATTTGTACAGTACTACAACGCGGGCAATACTGAAATGATATGCACCTTGTTTCCCTCCAACAAAGACGAGAAGTGTTTCTGGCGGATGGCTGAAGAACAGGGAAGTAAATCATTGGATGAATATGGAAAAATTATAGCCTACCAATACCTCGACAAAGACAAAACAGACCCGGAGAAAGTTACCGTCTTCCGCATAGAAACAGAGAAGCAGGGTGTAAAGGCCATGAGCTTCACCTGGAACCCGGCAATAAGTTCGGAACATTCCGGTTTATCACCTCCAGCGAGGAAATAGAACGCATGTTGGCGGTGTATAAATAATGTTTTCACTTCTTTATCAACACGTTAGAAAGAAGAATATTTCCCTCAGTATAGAGCCATTAATCTATATCTGACAAAAAAATAGCCCCTTTAGGGGTTGGGGTTTATCTTTGCACCATGAATCTCAATGCCCCCGAATATATAGCCAACTACATAGGCGGCGAACTGCAACGCCCGCTGGGTGGTAAGTATATGGATAATATCAATCCCGCCCCGGGCCAGGTGTACAGCCATGTGCCTGACAGCGATATACGTGACATAGAAGAAGCTGTTGGTGCTGCCAAAGCTGCGTTCCCTGCATGGAGCACTACAGCGGCGGAAGAGCGCTTTAAAATACTGAACAAAATAGCTGAGCTGATTGATGCCAACCTGGATGCATTGGCACTGGCCGAAACCAACGACAATGGCAAGCCCCTGTGGCTGAGCAAGAGAGTGGATATACCCCGCGCCTCCAGCAATTTCAGGTTTTTCGCTACGGGGCTGATGCACTTCGCGTCGGAGAGTCATATGACTGAAGACCGCGCTATCAACNNCCCTGCGCCAGCCAATAGGTATTGTAGGCTGTATCTCTCCCTGGAACCTGCCTTTATATCTCTTTACATGGAAGATAGCCCCCGCGCTGGCAGCAGGCAATTGTGTAGTGGCCAAGCCCAGCGAGGTAACACCCATGACGGGTTACCTGTTGAGTGTAATATGCAAAGAGGCAGGGCTGCCCGCAGGTGTGCTGAACATAGTGCATGGCAACGGCCCCAACTGTGGCAGCGCCATAGTAGCCCACCCCGAGATAAAGGCCATATCTTTCACAGGTAGTACGCGCGCGGGCAAAGACATAGCCGCTACAGCAGGGCCTATGTTTAAAAAAGTATCATTGGAACTGGGCGGTAAGAACCCCAATATCATATTCGCAGATTGCGATTGGGACAAGATGATGCGTACCACGCTGCAGTCCTCCTTTGCCAACCAGGGGCAGATATGCCTCTGCGGCAGCCGTGTATTGGTGGAAGAAAGCATCTACGAAAAGTTCAAAGCTGAATTTATAGAACGAGCCAAAAAACTCATTCCGGGCGACCCGCTGCTGGACGAAAGCAAACAAGGTGCCGTAGTGAGCAAAATGCACTACGATAAAGTACTGGGC
Source organism: Bacteroidetes bacterium UBA5543 (assembly GCA_002423665.1). Classification (GTDB taxonomy): domain Bacteria; phylum Bacteroidota; class Bacteroidia; order Chitinophagales; family Chitinophagaceae; genus UBA5543. Next base: position 3,984 of record DINJ01000169.1, read on the forward strand.
GCTATAGCACTCGCCAAAGAGGAAGGCGGCAACATATTGCTGGGCGGTGAAGCCGTAAAAGGTGAAGGCCGCTGCGAAAACGGGTACTTTATACAGCCCACGATTATAGAAGGCCTGGGGCCTAACTGCCGTACCAATATGGAAGAGATATTCGGCCCGGTGGTGACGATACAATCCTTCCGTACAGAAGAGGAAGCGCTGGAACTGGCCAATGCCAGTGAATACGGCCTGGCAGCCACCATATGGACGCAGGACATCACCCGCGCCAACCGTGTAGCAATGAATGTAAAAAGCGGCATCATATGGGTGAACTGCTGGCTGTTCCGCGATTTGCGCACGCCCTTTGGCGGATTTAAAAATTCAGGTGTAGGAAGAGAAGGCGGCTGGGAAGCCCTCAAGTTCTTCACTGAACCTAAAAACGTTTGTGTGGAATTGTAAACGTCATTGCGACAGAGTATTTACGAATGTAAATACGTCGGAAGCAATCTCGCGTAACACGGTTATTTGTAGTATGCAAAGAAACATGGTGAAAGAAATAGTAGAAATATTGACCCCGTTTTACATGTTTTGTATCATAGCATGTTTGGCTATTAACAACTACAAATACAAGGTGTTTCTAAAATTAATAAAGGAAGAAGACAGTAGAAATGGGGTAGAATTTGATTATGATAGAGCAGCATATTACATTGGTAGTGGAATTTTTCATGTAAAACCTCCAGTTCCGATAATAAGGCAATCAAAGCATGACCATACAAACAAAATAATCAGGCAACATAATTTTTTTGCTAAGCTATTCTGGGGTTTGATTATAATGATAATCCCTATAGCGTTAGTATTAGGCATCACAAATAGATAAACATGTCAGAAAAAATCTCAACAAATAAAGCACCAAAGCCCGTAGGGCTGTACCCCCATGCACGCAAAGTGGGCAACCTACTATTCTTATCAGGCATAGGCCCACGTATGGCCGGCGATGGCGAAATGGTAGTGCCCGGCCTCAAGCTGGACAAAAACGGCAACTTCCTCGAATTTGATTTTGAAGCACAGTGCCGGAATGTGTTTGATAATGTAAGAATAGTATTGGAAGAAAGCGGCAGCAGTTGGGACAAACTGGTAGACGTAACCGTATTCCTGGTCAATATGAAGCGCGACTTCGCTACTTACAACCGTGTATATGCCGAGTATTTCAAAGACAACCAGCCCTGCCGAACTACGGTAGAGATCAGTTCATTGCCCACACCCATAGCTATAGAGCTGAAGTGTATAGCAGAAATATAAGTCAAAAGGCAAAGCTAAAAACCTAAAAAAACTCACTCATGACTAAAGACTCACGACTCACGACTTGCGCCTATGGTGCTATCGGAACATCAATCCTGAGCTGCCTGGTAAAAGGCCTGCCGTTAGCATCTTTACCGTTCACCTTCCA
>DINJ01000074.1:0-9765 GCA_002423665.1 Bacteroidetes bacterium UBA5543
AACGTACAAAGTATGCTAAAGCTGGGGCGCGCGCAGGGTGTAGCAATAGCCGCCAGTATGATGCACGGGTTGAATGCAGTAGAGTATGCCCCTCGTAAGATCAAGCAATCCATCACGGGCAGGGGCAATGCCACCAAAGAGCAGGTATGGCAGATGCTGCAACACACCCTGAAGTTTGAGGNNGAAGCCCTGGGTGACAGCACAGTAAAAATTACAGCCAAAAAGAAAAAAACCAGCTGGGAAAGTTTCATTACTGCTAACCCCGGCAGGGTGAAGTGAGCTAAGCCTCTCATTTAACCCCGGAAAATCTCTATCTTTCCTGCCTCAAAATGGCCATTAGCAAAGTAGGCATACAGGATTTCCTCAGCTTACGGGCGAAGCACCTCGTCTTCGACGTGCGCAGCCCCGGCGAGTATAACCATGCCCATATACCGGGTGCGTATAGCTTGCCTTTGTTTACAGATGAAGAACGTAAAGTGGTAGGCACGGCCTACAAACAACAAAGCCGTGAACAAGCCATCAAAATAGGGCTGGACTATTTTGGCGCCAAAATGCGGAAGATGGTGGAGGAGGTGGAAGCTTTGCAAAAAGGCCGCAACGATAAAACAGTACTGGTACACTGCTGGCGTGGTGGTATGCGTAGCGCGGGTGTTGCCTGGCTGCTTGACCTGTATGGATTTAAAGTTTATACACTTGTTGGTGGCTACAAGGCTTACCGCCAATGGGCGCGCGAAAGGTTTGAGCAGCCCTACTCATTCAATATTATCGGAGGGTATACAGGTTCGGGTAAAACGCATGTGTTGCACGAATTAAAGAATATGGGACATCAAATCATCGACCTGGAAGCTCTGGCCAAACACAGGGGTTCTGCATTCGGTGCTATAGAAGGAGAACCATGCCCAACGCAGGAGATGTTTGAGAATCAGCTGGCTGAGGAGTTAAGTGCAAGTCCCCTTTCAGGGGATTTAGGGGTATGGCTGGAAGGTGAAAGCCAGCGCATTGGCACTATCAATATTCCCAATCCTCTATGGGTGAATATGCGCAAATCACCTGTATGCTTCCTCGAAGTGCCATTTGAAGAACGGCTGGTGCATATAACGGAAGAATATGGCATACAGCCTAAAAGCAAGTTGGCTGAGGCTGTGCAGCGCATACAAAAACGCCTGGGCCCGTTGGAAACAAAAATGACATTGCAGTACCTGGAGGAGGGTAATATCACAGAAGCCTTCAGGATACTATTGAAATACTACGACAAACAATACAATAAAGCATTGGAGAAACGCGATGAACCTGAGGCAGAGATACAACATATATCCTGCGACAGGGTGGATGCCGCAGACAATGCACAAAGAATAATAAGATGCAGGGAACAAGTGAAGCAATAAGGTTGACACAATACGCGCATGGTGCGGGCTGCGGTTGCAAAATAGCACCCGCTGTGCTGGAAGAAATACTGAAAACAACCACGGTGCAGCCCGACAATACCCGTTTACTGGTAGGCAATAGTAGCAATGATGATGCATGCGCTTATGATATGGGCGATGGCTCTGCTTTAATATCCACTACAGATTTTTTTACGCCTATAGTTGATGATGCATACGACTTTGGCCGTATAGCTGCGGCGAATGCGATAAGCGATGTATATGCGATGGGTGGCAAGCCGATTGTTGCGATAGCTGTACTGGGTTGGCCTGTAGAAAAACTGCCCGCTGAGTTGGCGCAGAAAGTAATAGAAGGGGCGAGAGCGGTTTGTAACGAAGCAGGAATACCACTTGCAGGCGGGCACAGTATAGATGCAGCAGAACCTTTCTTTGGTTTATCCGTTAACGGGTTGGCGAACATACCGCACCTGAAAAGAAATAATACCGCTAAAGATGGCGACGTTCTCTTCCTGACCAAACCTATTGGTGTAGGCATATTATCTACTGCACAAAAACGCGGACTGATAACAGAGGAGCAGAAAGATGCAATGGTGCAACAGATGTCTACCCTGAACAAAGCCGGAGAAGCATTAGGTAAAGTATGTGGTGTACATGCCATGACGGACGTGACGGGTTTTGGCTTGCTTGGCCATTTGATTGAAATAGCTGAAGGCAGCTCATTGTCGGCAGAATTGTATTATTCAAAAATCCCCGTAGTGGCTGGTGCGGCCGCTTACCTGAAAGACCGCGTAGTGCCGGATGCCACCTACCGCAACTGGAATGCCTATAGTACGAAAACATCATTCGCACCGGGTCTAGATGTGATGCAAGCATTCAGCTTGCTGCCCGATCCGCAAACTAATGGCGGGTTGCTGATTTCAGTTGACCCGGCAGCAGTAAATGAAGTAAAAAAAGTATTGTCAGAGTTCGGTTTGACGAACCACCTGGAGCCTGTAGGGCAAATGATAGCACAAGGAGAAAAGACTATCATTGTAAAAGGAGAGCCTGACCAGGAATAGGATAATGAAAAAACCGCCCTTAAGAATAAAGGCGGTTTATATGTGTCTGAATATGCGTCTCTTAATCGTTTATCTTCTTAGCGATAGATGCTTTTCTCCTCGCCAGCCAATCTTTCAGGCGGAAGCTCAATAACATCATCACAGGTACCAGTATCAGTGTAAGGAATGTTGCGAAGCTCAGGCCGAATATCATCGTCCATGCCAGCGGGCCCCAGAAGGCTACGTTGTCACCACCGAAGAATATGTGCGGGTTGAGGTGCGTGAACAGGCCTTCGAAGTCTATNNCTCTACCAGCAGGATACCATTCCTAACCACGATACCAGCCAGCGCTACTATGCCTATACCACTCATCACTATCGAGAACTCTGTGCCGAATATGCTCACACCCAGGAACACACCTATGATACTGAAGACTATCTCTGACATGATTACTACCGTGCGGCTTAGTGAGTTGAACTGCATAATAAGCAGCAGGAATATCAAGCCCATAGATATCAGCATCGCATTACCGAGGAAGCCCATAGTCTCTGCCTGCTCCTCCTGTTGACCACCCATAGTAATAGTTATACCGGCAGGTACAGGGAAGTTGGCTACCTCGCGGCCTACAGCCTGCACTACTTCGTTCTCGTTGTATCCGGTCAGTACGTTCGATTGCAGGGATATGATACGTTTCAGGTCTTTACGTTTGATACCGCCGTATGTTTCGCTATACTTTACGTTTGCAAAGGCACTGATAGGCACTTCGCGCAGTATACCGCCCATACCCATATCGCGGAACAGCACCGGCATATTCCTTACCGCATCTATATTCTCGCGCTGGTCTTTTTTCACACGCAGTGTTATGGGGTAGTCATCGTTCGCATCGCGGAAACGTGATATCTCTTTACCAAACACAGCTGTACGCAGCGCGCCTACTATCTGTCCCGTAGAGATACTTTCGTTATTCATACGTTCGCGGTTCAGGTCAAACACTATCTCAGGTTTATCCGCCTGGAAGTCGCTGCGCAGTTCTTCCACACCTGCTATACGTTTGTCAGCCAGGTATTTGTTCAGCCTTTCTGATACTGCTATCAGGGAATCCAGGTTGTCACCTGTAATGTCCACCACGATAGGCTTAGGCAATGGTGGGCCGCCTGATTCCTGGTCAACCGTTACAACTGCTCCCGGTACGCCTTTTACAGCTTCCCTTATTTTTGTCAGGTATTCCCTGGTGGAAACACCATTACGTTTTGAGTATTCTACAAACGCCACTTCTACACGGCCCTTGTTGGGGAAATTGCCCACTTCTCCGCTACTGGGATCCACAACCCCGATAGTTACGTTGGCAATTACTGACTTTACTACCGGGTTTTTCTTGCCTGTTTTATAATCTATGTCCAGTACGTCGGTTACACGGTTTTCCAGTTTCTCCAACACATGGTTGGTATATGCCTGGTCGGTACCAACGGGCATAGTCAGGTACACGTACACAAAGTTGGGGTCTGCCTGCGGGAAGAACACCACTTTAGGCGGGCGTACTGCCATCAGGCCGATTGTGATAAAAATCAGAACTACTGTACCCCCTATTGTTTTCCATGGATTGTTCAAAGTCCACACCAGTTTTTTAGTGTACCATTCTTTGAACCTTGGCCATACACTGTTCTGGAAACTGAATATCCATTTAGAGAACACAAATTTTTCCAGTAGTATAAACAGGTATAGGAACACCAGGAAGTTGCCCATGCCCCATGCCTGACCCAGGTAACACAGCAGCGCCAGTGCACCGAATATAATCGCAACTACCCTATCTCCTTTGCTGAAGCGGCGTTTCTTGTATTCGTGCTCTTCGGGCTTCATGAAGCTAACCGCGAATACCGGGTTGATAATATACGCTACGAACAACGATGCAAGCAGTGTAATAATCAATGTAACCGGCAGGAAGAACATGAACTCACCGATTACCCCCTGCCAGAATGCCAGCGGTATAAAAGGCATCAGCGTAGTGATGGTACCTGTCAGTACAGGCAGGAATATCTCTCCCGTGGCTGACTTGGCCGCTTTCTCAATAGGCACCTTGCCATTGTCGANNACCACAATCGCATCATCCACCACTATACCTACGGCCAGCAGGAAGGAGAAGAGTACAATCATGTTCAACGTAATATCAAAGCCCGGCATCACCAGGAAGGCGATGGCGCAGGACAATGGCATAGCCATAGCCACAAACAAGGCGTTGGTCACACCCATGAAGAACATCAGGATAATCGTCACCAGTATAAAACCGATAATGATGGTATTGATGAGTTCGTGCAGTGTATTACGTGTTTGCTCAGACTGGTCACCGGTAACTACGATGTTCAGGTCAGCAGGAATTTCAGTCCCTTTCATTTCCTGTATCGTCTGCGATACTTTGTCTGATGCGGCTATCAGGTTTTCACCTTTGGTTTTGATGATGTTCAGCGTGATTACATTCTTACCATCCAGGCGGGCGTAGCTTTCCTGCTCTTCAAAATCGTCTTTCACATCTGCCAGGTCGCGCAGGTACAACGCCTTGCCATATTGGTTCTTTACTATCAGGTTCCCTATCTCTTTGGCCGATTTGAACTCATTACGTATTGTAAGGATACGCTTCTGGTTGTTCATAGATACCTGTCCGGGCGTAGAGGATATATTTTCATAAGCTACCGCGTTTTCTATATCACCAAAAGTGAAGCCCGCCGCAGCCATTTTGTACATGTCCACGTTGATTTGTATCTCACGCTCCAGCGCACCTACCATCTGTGCTTCCTTCACCTCTTTCAGTTCTTCTACCTTATCCTGTATCTCATCAGCATATTCCTTCAGCGTTTTCAGGTCGTAATTGCCCGATATATTCACATATAATATCGGCAGTTCCGAAAGGTCTATGTCTTTTACTTCCGGTTCGTTCGGCAGGTTTTGCGGCAAGTCGGTACGTGCTTTGTCTACCGCGTCCTTTACATCCCNNCTACATCCGTATTGAACTCTACTATAACAATAGAGAAGTCCTGGAACGAATTACTGGTCACTTTTTTCACACCACTCAGGCCCTTTACCTGTTTCTCAATAGGCTTGGTGACGATGTTCTCGATATTTTCAGGAGAAGTACCGGGATAAAAAGTCTGCACGATGATTTGCGGCATCTTTATTTCCGGGAACTGTTCTTTGGGCAGGTTATTGTAGGTCATCAACCCCGCCAGCGTAATTATGATTGTGAGTATATATATAGCCGTCCTGTTGTTGATAGCCCAACTGGATGGCTTAAACTCTTTGAATTGGTCTTTCATTGATTAGTTTTTTCTAAGTAATTGACAGAAGCAATTATTACAGTATTTCTATGGGTTTGCCGTTATCCAGGTCTGCATATCCTTCCACTATCACTTTATCACCTGTTTTCAGCCCTTCCAGTATTTCCACCATGCCGTTTGAGTTACGTCCTGTTTTTACTGTTACAGCTTTTGCTTTGCCGCCGTCTGCCACATACACTATTTCACCATCTGCGGTTTTCTGTATAGCTGATACAGGCACTGTCAGCGCATCTTTATCGCTGTAGTTTACAATCTGCATTCTGCAAGACATGTTAGGACTCACATTCTTATTGTTGCCCATCCATACTTCTACATTAAAAGCGCGCGATACCGGGTCAACAGTACGGGCTACATAGTCAAGTTTGGTTACCATGCTATCACCTGTTTCTGAGAATATCAGCTTCACTTTGTCACCCTGGTTTACTTTACCTATATAGTTTTCACCCAGTGTGGTCACTACTTTCAACTTATCGAAGCTTACCACGCGTATGCCGGACATACCCGGCGATGCCATATCACCTACTTTTACCCCTACATTATCTACGGTACCTGCAATAGGTGATATAATGCTGTACATATTCCTTTGTGCCAGCAATGCCTGGTATTGTTTTTGTGAGCTCTCATAGTTAGCCTTGGCTGTAAGCAACTGTATTTCAGAGCCAATGTTCTGCGACCAGAGTGTTTGTTGTTTTTCATACACCTGTTTTACCAGTGTCAGCTGCGCTTCCTGTGCTTTTATCTGTTGCTCTATGGCAGCGGCATCCAGCGTAGCCAGTTTCTGGCCACGGCCTACCTTCTGGCCGGGACGTACATGCACTGCCTGTACTACACCGGGAGCCTGTGGGGTGGCGTTTACGTTTTCATCACCGCTTACTGATGCCTGCACCTCGATATAAGAGTTAAACTCTTCCGGTTGCATTTCGCGTACAGAAACCGCCACAGCTTTGCCCGGATTGTCTTTCAACACCTCGGCTTCCAGCTTGGCTATTTTTTCGTCCAGCGTGGCGCGTTCCTTTTTCAGTTTGTCCAATCGCTGCGCTTTGTTTTCATTTTTCTCCTCGCTGCTGCAAGAGGCTAAAATGACCGTTGCCATTAATATTATAAATGAGCGTTTCATGCTATTATATATTTTATATCGTTTTGGTTAATGTTGATTTTTATAATTCTCCTAAGGCTTTTAACAGGCTGATACGGGCAGTATGAGCTTCGTATAACGCATTGAAGTAGTTGGTTTGCGCTTCTTTCAATGCTGTTTCAGCATCCATCACCTCCAGGCTGGAACCTACACCCTCTTTATATTTAGTTTTAGAGATGTTATATACCTCCTCAGCTAGCTTCATATTCTGTTTCTGGTTTTCCAGGTTGGAAATACCTGCCCTCAATGTGATACGCGCGTTTTCTTTCTCTATCTCCAGGCCATTGCGCAGGTTCTCCATATCGTTCTTGTTCTTTTCATAGGCATACCTGGCCTGCCTGGCTTTATTCTTCCTCTGGAAACCATCGAACAGCGGCACACTTAACTGTACACCTACCATGGCGTTGTCCTGCCATTTTTCTGTAGGGTCGTTTGAAAAGAGATTTTTGTTGTTATATAACGTANNCCATAATTGCCGAAAGCTGACAATGTAGGTAAGCCACCTAGTTTGTATCGTTTCAAATCGTAAGACAGCAACTTGTCAGATGTTTTCAGCATTTGATATTCGATGCGGTTTTCGTAGTCAAACGGATGAGTAAGTAATTCTGCGCCTAGCTGGTTATCGTCCAGTTCATCAGTTAATGTTATCTGCTGGTCTACATCCATACCCATCTGGAATTTCAGGCTCATATAGCCCACTTCCAATAATTGCTTTACAGTAGTCTGCTGCGTTTTCAGGTTGTTCAATGTCACTGTTATCCTGTCCACATCTACTTTTTCTGCCAGGCCCACATTATATATTTCCCTGGTTTCGCGTTCCAGTCCCGATATACGTTCCACGTTCTTATCCAGCAGCTCAGCACGTTTCTCCGCTATCAGCACATCGTAATATGCTTTAGTGATCATTGCTTTCAATTCCTGCTCAGTAAGATTTACCTGGAGTTGTGCAAATTGCTCCAGCGCACGACGAGCCTGGAGGGCCACCATTACACTCGGGTCGAAGAGGATTTGGGTTAATTCAGCGGTGGCGGTAGTTGTAAATTTGGGTTGAAATGCAAAATTTATGATATCAGATGTGGAAGATAATGCCTGCTGGTTGAGGGCATCCTCATTCACATATCCCCTAATTGCATCTTTAGTAAAATCACGAAGGATAAATCCCGCAATCAACGGAGCATAGTTTATCCCCCCCTTCGCTTTCAAATTGGGCAATGCCAGTCCGGTCACTTCCTTGTTTCGTGCTAATGACGATTTCTGGTCTAGAATGGCGTTTTTCATTTTTGCCTGGTGCTTCATAGCAAAGCTGATGCTTTCATCCAAGCTTAATTTCAGTGGTTCGCCTTGTTCCTGCGCTTTCAGTGTTTGTGGCAGCAGCAGCGTTATCAGCGTTACAGTGCAGAGTAGTTGTCTCATATTTTAGAAACTTGCTTAAAGTATTGTTCTTTGTATTTACGATATAGTTTTTCTCCTTTGGCTGTCATAATGCCGTACAGGAACAACTCACTAACTTCCCTTCCAACCGTTATCAGATCAAACCTGTCGTTAATCATCAGGTTGGGGTGGTACATCAGCAAAGACATTTCCATACGGTACCTGGCCATAAACTCAGGGTCAATTTCAGAGCGGTATAGCCCTTCATCAATTCCCTGCTGCATGTTCTGCATTATGTTTTGCACATCAGTTTCCACCAGTTTGTCTTTAAATTGCTTGTAGGCTTCGGGGAAATAACGTTCCAACTCCAGCATGGCCAACGGGTTCATTTGCCTGTTTATTTGGTCAAACGTGCCCATGATGCGCACCATAGCTTCGATTGCATTTTCAGACTCTTCCATTATCGAGCAGCATTGCCCGGATATTTTGCCTTTATACCAGGTCACCGTTTCGCTGACCACCTCGTTTTTGTTGGCGAAGTGCTGATAGAGCGTCTTTTTGGATATACCCGCCCGGCGTGCTATATCATCCATGGTAATTGTTTTGAAGCCGTATTGGCGAAACAATTCGATGGCTGCACTGAGTATTTTCTCTAATGGTTCCATAATCACGGCGCAAAACTATGGAAACATTTTTCACGAAAAACGTTTCCTGAGTATATTTTTATTCTATACCCCCTCCTTGCAAAATCAATAATGTGTTTTATTGTGTATTAAATGTGTGTTTTTTCTGCCTCATTGCCTTTTAAGGCGGGTTATTATTTTATTATTTTGTTCATTGTAACCAAACAACAGAACTATGGGTTTCTTAAAAGATTTCAAGTCGTTTGCCATGAAGGGCAATGTAATGGACCTGGCGGTAGCCGTTGTCATAGGCGGAGCCTTTGGCAAGATTGTCACTGCTATGGTGAATGATATTATAATGCCTTTCGTGGGTATCATTACAGGCGGGGGTAAGTTTACCGACAGGTTTATAGTGCTGAAACCCGGTAAAGAGGGTGAAACCTATGAGACGCTGGCACAGGCAAGGGAAGCCAGCGCCAATGTGTTAGCTTATGGCAATTTCATACAAACCATAGTAGATTTCCTGATTATCGCTTTCTGTATATTCCTAGTAATACGCACTATGGAAAAGATGAAAAAGAAAGAAGAAGAAGCACCAGCCGCACCGCCTGCCCCATCATCTACCGACAAGCTGCTGATGGAAATACGCGATGCGCTGAAGAAATAACGCATTAGCAAAAAACTTTTGTGGCTAAAAACCATAGAATTACGCATTTTTGTGCTTGTAAGAGGAGCGAATGGCTACCGGAGCAATATATAACGACCTGAAATCGCGCAAGCAAACCGGCAAAAGCGGGTTTGCCGTGTTGGTAGACCCCGACAAGGTGGCTCCTGCCGACATGCAATACCTGGCCGAGCTGTGCAATGACGCGGGGGTTGACTACCTGCTGA
>DINJ01000074.1:9825-13519 GCA_002423665.1 Bacteroidetes bacterium UBA5543
CCTGGGCGGGCGAGTTGCAGGGCAAGCACATAATATATATGGATGCGGGCAGCGGTGCCAAAATGCCCATTTCGGAAGAAATGATACGGAAAGTCAGCACACATATAGAAATCCCATTATTTGTAGGTGGTGGTATACAAACCCCCGAAAAAGTATATAAAAACTGCAAAGCAGGCTCAAACATAGTAGTGGTGGGCAATGCGATAGAGCGCGACCCCCTGCTGATACGCGACCTGGTGCAGGCTACAAAAGAAGCTACGGCTTCCGTTAAATGATTTGGAAGGTATTTATTTATCATTTACCTTTGCAGTCCTTTAAAAAGAAATACACCCTGTAACAAGGGCCAAAAGCATAATATATGAAACGTACATTTCAACCAAGTCGTCGTAGCCGCAAATCTGTTCACGGGTTCCGTAAGCGCATGCAATCGGCAAATGGCCGTAAGGTATTGGCAGCACGCCGCAGGAAAGGCCGTAAGAAACTGACAGTTTCCAGCGAAGCACGCCTGAAGTAATAACCTTTTAAAATTACAAGCCATTCGTAACACGTTCAGAACATACGAAAGGCTGAAGCGCGAGCAACATATTGATACGCTTTTCCGCAACGGGAAAGCGTTTTCTGTTTTACAGGTAAGGTTTATATACCACCTGGTGCCGCGCGGGGCCGAGCTCTCACCCGTAAGGGCGGGCTTTTCCGTGCCCAAAAAGAAGTTTCGCAAATCGGTACACCGCCACAGACTGCGCAGGCTGATGGTGGAGGCATGGCGGCTGAACAAGCAGGAGGTGTACGAAGCAGTACCCGATGGCCAGCAACTCCACCTTTTTATACTATACACTTCCCCCGAAATGCAGGACTACCCCACGGTAGCTGCTGCTGTGCACAAAGGGATTGGGCAACTAAAAACGGTCATTGCAAAATAATTACCACAGTTTTGGCTTTTGACTTTTTAATTTTGACTTATTAAAAAGATATTCTCCATACTATTCATCGGGCTTATACGCTTTTACCAGGGGGCGATATCGCCGCTGCTGGGGGCTAAATGCCGTTACACCCCCACANNTGCCTATGGCGTAGAGGCGGTAAAAAAATACGGACCGTGGAAGGGAGGACGTTTGGCCATCAAACGCATACTATCCTGCCATCCCTGGGGTGGTAGCGGGTATGACCCGGTGCCGTAGACATGATGCCTGCATAATTTAAACCCTTTATCTGCGTTATCTTTAGATATAATAGTATTTTTCATAATGAAGAAGATACTTTTTCTCGCAACGGTTGGAGTAATACAAGCCATTATGGTGCAGGCAGGCCCCACCCGTATTCCACTCTCCCAAGCCATTCAGCAGCACATAGTTACTGTGTCGGCTGAGGCAACCGGGAACAGCTATATGAGTCAAGGATTGAAGTTGACTGTAAAAAACACCGGCAGCCTGAATTTTATACTGGTGATGAACCAGGGGGTAATATTTGCTCCTGCTGAGGAGGCAGCCCAACCATTACTACTGGCAGGAGAAGAGATAATGCCCATGCAACCATTAAAGGAGGCCACTATCAATGTACAGACTTTTTGCGCCAACAGCAGTGCAGCAGCCCCGCAAAAAGGTATGAAGTACAGCTATGATAAAGTAGCTGAAGATAACCTGGTGAAACTGCTGGCATTTCTGAAACAAAACAGGATGTTTAACGAGCTGGGACAAAATGCAGTGTGGCATTTTACTAATGGCCATAGCCTGAATAGTGTATATGATTCCGGCAATGAATTAGCGTCAAAGAAGCTGCTCGACTTTATGACAACACTAACAGGCGAACAGAAGCCGGAATATTTTGTACAAACATCTGCTACTAACACTGCAGGACAACCGGTGTATAACCCTAAAACACTGAAGATATTTGCCACAATTGAACAAGAGCTGAAGGATCCTAAAAAACTGACATTAGGAATATATAATGAGCAGGGAGAGATGATACAACCCGTTTTTGAAAACAGACATTTTGGCGTTATGGGGCATCGTTTCAAAGTAGAATTTCAAGCCGAAAATGTACCGGAAGGCAAATACTATATTCGCCTGAAAGAAGGGGAGACAATTCTACATGAAAAAATGGTGGAGGTTAGCTAACCTTTACTTTGGCTATTCATCCAGTACACCTTCTTTTATTTCATTCCACAGGGCACGGTAGCAGGTATTAGCAAAGCTCGATGGAGCAAACACCTCTATAGGCGCCATATGATTGCCCATCTTTTCTATATCGGAAACAGTAGGAATATAATGCTCGAAAAAACGAAGGTCTTTACAGAGTTCTTCCATGGCTTCTATATGCATCTTCTTACGCATGTCTGCCATGCTGAAGAAACACATCAGCTTTTCAGGTTCGATACCGTTATCATTAAAATACTCCTTCACCAGGTTGTACGTACGCACCGACAGAGTAGTGGGTATTACAGGCATCAGCACCACATCGGACACATGAAAGATATTATCGGCCAGCAATGAAAAAGCCGGCGGAGAATCAATAAACACAAAGTCATATTCTGTCTCTACGGTTTTCAGCAGTTTCCTGAGTTGCTTTTTTGATTTCTTCACATCATCCAGCACCAGGTCCAGCTTGCGCGAGGAAATATCAGCAGGGATAATATCCAGGTTGTGATAGTCTGTAGCACATATTGCATCGTCCAGTTGCATATCGTGCTGAACCAGTTTTTTTATGGCACTTTTCTTTTTGGGTACCGCATTGTAATAAAAGCTGGCAGCACCTTGCGGGTCAAGGTCCCACAACAGCGTATTATAACCATCGCGGGCGGCCATATAAGCAAGATTTACGCAGGAAGAGGTTTTCCCTACGCCACCCTTCAGGTTGTATAACGAGATAACAAACATGGACTATTGTGCATAGTAAATATTAAAGCTAATGTTTTAGCGCCCCTTTTACAAGGGTTGCATGTTAAGTTTACTATTCTTCAGCAGGAGATTCGCCTATCTTAAATATGCGGTATGCCAGGTTGATGCCTGCATCAGCTACTAACGGAGAAGTGGCATCATAGCCGAATGATGTTTCAGGGATGGTGACATTACTACTAGCACGAACAGAGTAAGTCACTTTACTTTTTTTGCCATTGGGTGTTACGGTAACATATACCTGTGGTGCGGCGGGGTCAGTTACCCATTTGATATTACAGTCCTTAAGGCGGCTTACTATCGCACCTCCATTGNNTCCATCACCGTTTATATGCAACTGCATTGGCATTTGCAAGCCGGTATAAGGCACCAGTTGCGGAAACTCGTTATATAGCCTGTACATCCATTGCGCATAGGCGGCATTGTCCTCCCGCTCTTCGGCACATTCAGCCTGCGCCTGGTATACACGGGCAAGGAACAGCTTTTCGTATTCCACATCTATATCTGATGTACGCAGTATTTCATCGAGTATGATGCGTGCTTCTTTGTGGTTGTCCAGCTTCATGTGCAGACGGGCAATGAAATATTTGAAGTATTTGCGGATGTACACACGCTCATCGTTCTGCACTTCTTTCTCAAACCTGGTAATGAAATATCGCGTGCTGAAATCGCGAATCAGGAACCATATCTCGTCCCATGTTACGGTGCTTTCGGTACTGAAGAGTTTGTACACCACACGGTCGCGCTCGGGGTTTTGGGCAAACTGGTTGATGATGAGGAACTGTTGCGTGTATTTATCACTC
>DINJ01000074.1:13597-13986 GCA_002423665.1 Bacteroidetes bacterium UBA5543
AGGCCCATTCTTTCAGGCGCTTGTCTCCCGCATCCTGTTCTACAGCCAGTTCGTACTCTTTTTCCGCCTCACGAAAATCACCACAGATGGCACGGAAGGTAGCGTAGTTGTTGTGCGGGAATATAGGCCCGTTGCGCATCAGGTTGTAATAGTGTGCAGCAGAGTCCACCTTGAGTGCATAGCTGTATAGTATGGACTTGTAGTGGTAGACCCCCATCTTTTCCATACGCTCGTAGCCGGGGCGGAATATCTGTGCGTTCAGTCTTTTGTTGATAGCTATGCGGCGCAACTGCGAGTCGAGGTAGCGGTTGGCGAGGCGTTCATTTTCTTCTATCGAGTTTTTGAGGAAAGGATATTTTTCGCTGGTGTAATATCGGTGGCGGGGTACC
>DINJ01000022.1 GCA_002423665.1 Bacteroidetes bacterium UBA5543
ACTTCAGGTTCGCAGGCCGACGTAGTGAAAGCTATACAAACCCTGCCGGGTACACAACAACAGGGTACGCAAACAGGATTGTTTGTGCGTGGCGGTGATGCCAGTGAGGCAGCTGTTATCATCGATGGTATGGTGGCGCAAAACGCATTCCTGAGTACAGCGCCCGGAGTGGCGGCACGCAGCAGGTTTGGCCCGTTCCAATTCAAAGGCGTATCCTTCAGCAGTGGTGGATATAGTGCGCGATACGGACAAGCTTTATCTTCTGTTTTAGAATTGAACAGCAACGACCAGCCGGATAAAAGTACCATCAATATGGGTCTGCATATGGCGGGCGTATACGCTTCTGCCTCTAAAGTGATGAAGAAATCCAGTATTGAAGGCTCAGCAAACTATACCAACCTCACACCATTTTATGGTATTGCCAAAACTAACTTTGATTTTTACGACGTGCCCAAAGGAGGCGGAGGTTCTGCCAAATACACTTATAAGCCCAATGAAAACGGCATATTCAAGGTATTAGTTAATTACCAGCAGTTCCAGAACGGCACACGTCTGCCCGACCCGTCCGACGCTTCAAAAACACTTGACTTCGGATTGAAAAACAGTAACGTATATAGTGTTATGTCGTACAGGCAAACGTGGAAAGCTAAATGGGGGTTATATGCTGCGGGTATGTACAGCTACAACCAGGATGATATAAAGTTCAACACCACGCCGTTGGTAAATAAAGACGACCGCTCGCAACTAAGACTGGAAGGAAAATATTTTGGTGGCACCAAGATAAGTGTCTTGCTTGGTACGGAAATACAGCACTTCACTTACGACAGGACATTTGCTACATTCAACAACAACTTTGAGGAAACCCAGGTTGCGGGTTATGTAGAAGCAGAATGGTCGCCCCTGTATTGGCTGGCTATTAAGCCGGGTGTACGTTATGAGCACAGTATGCTGATAGCCAATAATGCGGTAGCGCCCAGGCTGGCAGCTGCTATACGTGCGGGACAGCATGGACAGTTTTCATTGGCAAGCGGTATTTTCTACCAGTTGGCAGACCCCCAGTATTACATATTTGGTTACAAGCCGGGGTTCCAGCAGTCAGTACACTATATAGCCAACTACCAGTATATGCACAACGATCGCACGCTGAGGCTGGAAGCGTATTATAAAGACTATGATCAATTGGTGCGTGAGAATATTGCAGCGCCATTTGACCCAAATAATTTCAGGCTACCATTGGGTATGGTAGACAATTCAGGCTATGGTTATGCGCAAGGTTTAGAACTCTTTTGGCGCGATAAGAAGACAGTGAAAAACGGTGACTACTGGATATCGTATAGCTATATAGATACCCGCAGGTTATATAAAAACTATTTGGCTTCAGTGCAACCTGATTTCATCGCTACACACAACCTGAATATCGTTACTAAATATTTTATACCTAAGTGGGCTACGCAGGTAAACGCTACTTATAATTATGCCAGTGGCAGGCCTTATTACAACCCCACAGCTACCGATTTTATGGGCGACCGTACACCTGACTTTCATAACCTGAGTATCACCATCAACTACCTGCGCTCTTTCGGCAAATGGTTCTCTGTAATATATGCAGGCGTGGACAACGTGACCAATAACAAAAACGTATTCGGTTACAGGTATGCAAATGGCTTACGCACACCGGTTATACCACCTATTTACCGCTCCGTATTCGTAGGTGTAAACTTCTCGCTTTCAGCATTTGACATTGATGAACTATAATAATTGAACAACCAAATAAATAGATAAAACCAAAACGATTATGACACGTTACATTTTACTGGTAGCTACTGCAGCACTTACCTACGTACAGGCATGCGGGCAGGATATGAACGAAGCACTGAAAAAAACATTCCTGGCATTTGACACCACGCAGGATATGACTGTAAAAACAGCTCAGGGTAACAAACTGGCGTTGATAGCTAAAAAATGGAATGACCAGTGGGCCCCGCATTATTACAATGCCTACGCCAAAACACAACTATCGTTTATGATGCCTGCAGAGGAAATGGAGAAGAAAGACGCCATACTGGACGAAGCAGAAACTGAACTGAATGAAGCTATAACCCTGCTGGGCAAAGAAACAGACGAAATATTCGTATTGAAGGCTATGCACGCACAAGCCCGCATGGCCGTTGACGGCAGAAACAGTTGGCAGAAGTACGGCAAACTTTTTGACGACAACCTGCAAAAAGCCAAAGAACTGAATGAGGATAACCCACGCATATATTACCTGAAGGGCACCTCTATATTCTTTACACCCAAAATGTTTGGCGGCGGTGCTAAAAAGGCACTTCCTTATTTTGAGAAAGCTGAACCAATGTTTGCCACAGAAGAAACAAGCGATATGAGTGAACCATTCTGGGGAGCTACCGCCAACCAATTCTTTATGATGCAATGTAAAAACGAGAAAGAGGAGCCTGAGACGGAAGGCACTAATAATCAATAATTTCCCTTTAGTGATTAGTAATAGTAAGGCCCTGCCATTTCTGGCAGGGCTTTTGTTTTAATAAGTTATTGATTATTAATATGCTGTGTTCATTTTAACATTTATTGCTGAACCTAATATTCCTCACCTTGTTATATTGTCAAACAAAAACTTCAGGAATATGAAAAAAGGCATTTTTTTAAGGCTCGCTACTGCAGTCCTTGCGGCGACGATGATATTTACCGCTTGTAATAAAAAAGACAGTACTTCTCCGTCTGACAAGTCGCAAATGGCAAATGTCAGTTTTTACCTGACTGACGACCCTGCCAACTATGATGCCGTGTATATTGATATACAACAAGTAGAAGTAACGATGGAAGGCAGTGCCGCAGTAGCGCTTACACCCGTAAGGCCGGGCATTTATAACCTCCTGGATTTCCGCAATGGTTTAGATACGCTTTTACTGAGGGCAGACCTGCCGGCAGGAAAAGTCGGTCAAATACGTCTGATACTGGGTAGCAATAACTCTGTGGTGATTGATGGCCAGACGTATGCTTTGAACACCCCATCTGCACAGGAAAGGGGCTTGAAACTGAACCTGCAACAAGAATTTGTAGCTGGCGGCGCGTATGTAGTGTGGATANNTGAAACCTGTCATCAGGGCTTATACAGAGGCAACAGACGGCAGGATAAAAGGTTATGTATTGCCAACTGCTGCACTGGTAACTGTATATGCCAGCAACGGTACTGATACTTATGCCGCCATCCCTGCTGCCGATGGGTACTATATGTTTACAGGATTGCCTGCAGGAATATATACTGTAACATATGACGCTTCCGCTTTATTATATCTTGATGTGACCTTGAATAACGTATCAGTAGCTTACGGGCAGACAACCAACCTGGGTACTACCACACTGGTACAATAGACAATTATTAACTACGATATAAAAAAGACGGGCATATGCCCGTCTTTTTTATTGCCATTCGTTCTGATTACGTATTTTTCAGGTAAAGCGAAAAATTTGTCATGTTCAAACAACTGACCAGGCTGCCGTATATTATATATTATCTCTGTGCCTTTGTGCTGGGCATGAAACAGTTGCGTGAACCCGACCTGTGGTGGCAGTTGCTCAGCGGGCGATGGATGCTTGACAACGGGGCTATCACCCGTTCCGATGAGTTTTCTTATACCATGCATGGGGCAAAATGGATTAATGTAAAATGGCTGTACGAGGTTTTCATCGCATCCCTGGAGAAGGTATTGGGACCGCATGGTGTAATGCTGTTGCAGTCGCTGGTGAATGTGGCCATCGTATTTATGTTGCTGCGTTTAATGCAACNNGCCAAGCAGCTGGGCAGGCAGTTATCGGTTTTTTATTCAGTGGTGGCGGTGCTGCTGTTCCTGGCCGTATCCGAATTTCGTATGGCAGGGCGTCCTGAGATGGTGAGCCACCTGTTCACAGCGATATATATACTTATACTCTGGCAATCGCCCGGCTTCGCCTGGAGGCGCATATTGTGGTTGATACCTTTGCAATGCCTGTGGGCTAATATGCACGAAGCCTACCCGGTAGGCATGGTAATAATATCCGCCTATATAGCAGGTGGATTTATATCTTATCTCATCCACCGAGACAAAGACATACTGCAATCAACCGCACGTTTGGGCGCTACAGCAGTAGGTATGGCTTTGGCAATATTGGCCAATCCTAACGGCACTCAACTATGGAAACAACCTTTTGAAATCTTCCGCCAGCTGAGGGTAAACCAATATACAACTGAGCTGTTTTCTGCTGCCGAGCCGGAATACTGGACTATTCAGGGTAAAGCACACATAGTAGTTATGGTCATTGTGCTGCTCTTTCTGTTCATCAGTATCACTACCAAACCAAAAGATGTACGCAAAAAATTATTGTCACCGTTATTTGCAGGTTACACGGTTTCTTTATTGCTACTGGGTTATCTTTCTTTAACAGCCAACCGAAACATACCCTTTGCGCAGATAGCTTTGATACCGGCCTTGCCTTTTTTCTTCGGTGTATTGGCCGAAAAATTGAAGCTGAACAGCAAAGATTTTTACATCAAGGCATCCGGCAAGGCAGCTATTGTCAGTATAACTCTGGCTGCTACATTCTATATTTCTATTGTCAGCAATAGGTTTTACTTATTCACACAATCTCCCAACAAATATGGCCTGCACATTAATACACTAAAAAATCCTGTAGCTGCTGCAGACTTTATAAAGACATACGATATCAAAGGCCCTGCATTTTCAGACTACTTCGTATCGTCTTACCTGCTGTATGCACTATACCCTGATTACAAATCATATATAGATCTGCGTGACCTGGATATTTTTCCCGCTAAATTTTTTGATGAATATTTTGAGCTGTATAGCCAACCTAAAAAGTTCTATGAACTGGACTCTACATACAAATTCAATTATGTTGTGCTCAGCACATCACAGCTTACTAACCTGCAATTGATGCTGTATTGGGGCGAGGGTTTCAATGTTGTACATATTGACCCTATTACGGTGATTATGGTACGCACAAGCGAGGAGAATAAACATATCAATTACGGCCCTGCAGCATCTAAGCTCTTTACCTGGCCGCAGGAAGCTGATGACCCTGCATGGGCTGTTCTGCTTACCCATTTGCTCAACCCGGCCGTTTCCTACGAAGATGAAGACGAAAAATATTTGCCTATACATGCAGGCAAGTTTTACAACATGGTACGCAATACAAGTGTAGCGTTACGCTTTATGCGGCCGGCTATCCAAACTGAATTTGCTGAAGACGCCGAGGCTTTGGCTACCATTGGTAATATATACAAAGACCATGCGGATATAGTAGACGGAGATGAAATGAAAAAGAAAATGCTGGATAGCGCGCACATGTACCTGCATAACGCGCTGGAACTTGACGATAAACAAGCAGACGCTCACATGGGGATGGCCGTGTTGTCTGTTAACGGCAGGCAGTTTGCACAAGCAAAGAAACACCTGGAGGCATATATGTCTCAAAACGACGAGAATGACTATGTGTACTACCTTGCAGGCCTCTGCGAACGCAATCTCTGGCAATCTAATACCGGGGGTAATCCACAGCAGGTAATTAATTATATGAACAGGAGTACCAGGCTTAACAAAAGCAATGAAAAAGCCTACCTGTATATTGCTGAAGCCGAATGGGCACTGAACAACAGGGATGAAGCAAGAGAAGCGATGAAAAAAACGCTAACCCCCGGCATACCCTGGGCAGCTTACGAGCAAGAACTACACGAGAAAATGAAACGCCTGACCGGCATCAAGCCGACGGACCTACCTAACGAAGTTCTAAACGAAACCAGTCATGATGGGCACAACCATTAACTAAGTATCAGTTTATCAGAATGCCAGTATAAAACCAATAGTTGGTATTACAACAGGTTCTGATTCTTGTATTATATAGGGTATGGCATTACTTCCATCCGCACGCACCGGCTGACCGTCGGTAGTTGCAAAGGCAGAGTTGTCAGGTGTACGTTGGAAAGTGTATTGTGGATATTGAGGTTGTACGCTACCATATGCGTTGGTCACATCTATAAATACATCCAGTGACCATTTATTAAAATTCCATTTCTTATCCAGCCTGATGTCCATAGCGTGGAAGTTGCCCAGGCGCTGGTCGTTGAACCTGGTATTGTCGAAAGTACCCACCCCAGTCGACAGGTAGTTGAGTTGAGAAGCCACCGGGTCAAATGGTGTATAAGGTGCGCCACCCTGGAAACGGAACTTCACACCTAACTCATAGTTGCGGGGGAATTTATACCCACCTATGAAAGACAACAGGTGACGGTTGTCCCAGGATGCAGGTTCGTATTGCCCGTTGGCATTGGTGAACTCACTGAAGTAATAAGTATAAGAAAGTATCGCGAAGAAATTTTTTGCCAGCTTTTGCTGAAACTGGAATTCACCACCATAACTCCTGCCCNNAGCGATATGCCGTCTATCAGAGATACAGGATAGTTTTCGTACTGCTTATAAAATCCTTCAAGTGTAAAACGCGTGTCCGGCTGTGGCAGATATTCGAACCCTGCTACAAGGTGATCGCTCTGTATATATTTACTGCTTTTATTCACATACACCCCTGCCTGCTGAAAACCAAGAATGGTATAAGTGGGTATTTTGTAATAGCGTGCAGCGGATACATTAAACTTAAGATTTTCAACCAATAGCAAGGATGCAGCTATGCGTGGTGACAATGTTTCCGCCAGGTTATTGCCGTCAGTGGTAAAGGTGTTACCATCTGTACGCAGCCCTGCAGAGAGGTCCAATCGTTCATTCCACAACTTTACCGCCCCTTGCACGAATGCACCGTAACGAATAAAATTGATGGCAGACTTGCCCTGCACTATGAAAGCGGGTTGCAGCAGTTGCCCGTTAACATCACGTATTTCCTGCCTTACGCGTGTGTAATAATCGTTGCTGAAATTGCTGTACTGGGCCAGCACACCTGCGCTGTAACTCCAGCGGTTGTAATATTTATTCAGTTCGAAGCGTGTTTTTGTTTCCGCCTCCTGCGAGCGTATTTTCAGTATCCTTTGCGCTTCCACCGGGTTTNNGCTGAAAGTCAGGTTCCAATAACCGTTCTTAACTAATCCTTTCAGGCCATAACCATTGGTGTAGCTCCATTGGTTGATAGTGGGGTTGCTTTTGATAGTGTATACATTCTCGGGTGTCAGGTCGTCCGGAGTCAGGAAGCTGAAATTATCGATAGCACCTATACCCAATGTATAGAAAGTCAGTTTGTCGTTGATTTTATAATCCACTTTGTACTGAAAATCCCAATAAGAAGGCTGAATAGGTACATCCAGCAGTTTGAACAAGAGTTGCAGGTAGGAACGGCGAGCCGATGCCATAAAAGTCAGCTTGTCTTTCTTAATGGGGCCATCTACTGAATAAGCCAGTTCAGTTGCGCTCAACCGCAGGTTGTGTTGCACCTTATCAGGGTTAGCGCTTCGTTGCTTCATTTGCAACACACCGGAAAGAGGGTTGTCATACTTAGCAGGGAAAGCAGACGTATAAAGGTTCACCTCGTTGATAAAAGAAGTATTGATAATACCTGTAGGACCGCCAGCACTGCCCTGCGTAGCGAAGTGGTTGATAACCGGCACTTCTATTCCATCCAGGTAATACACGTTTTCGTTAGGTGCACCACCGCGTATAATCAGGTCGTTGCGATAACCACCAACGGAGCCCGATGTACCACCCACACCGGGGAAAGCCTGTATAACACGTGAGATGTCGAAGTTACCACCGGGGTTGCTCTTTATTTCCTGCGCTGACATGGTCTGCACCGAAAGGGGGGATTCGGCCGTTTTGCGGAAGGGGTTGCTGCGTATTACCACACCTTCCAGGTTGATGCTGTTTTTTTCCAGTTCTATATTCAGCACTTCTGCGTTACCCGTAGTCACGACTATGTTGTACAGGCTCACTTCCTTATAGTCTATCGACTTGATGCGGATATTATAGCTCTTGGGTGGAATATTGTCGATAGTAAACTTACCGTCAATATCGGTAACCGTACCTATACCAGTACCTTCCAGCGAAACGCTGACACTGGGTAACGGCTCCTGAGTTTGTTTATCAACTACAGTACCTGTGAGTTTGCCGGAAGGGCCTGTATTCTGCGCATAGGCAAACAGGGAAAAACATATCAACAACAGCAATAAACCAATTCTATTCAGCATAAATCGAGCGTGAGCGGTTACTATACAATATTCCGCAAAAATAGTTGTTGGCCTTGTCTTTTGTTGTAAAAATGCCTGTGATAAATGTGGAAGGATTAAACAAGCGGCGGACAAGCCCAAAATATCCTTGGAAAAAGCCCCGTGAGCATTGTCGAAAATTTCATAATAAAAGAGGCGCATTAAGCGCCTCCTTTCAAAATAATAAGAATTAAGGTATTATCCTTTATTATCACCATCATAACTCATCATCCAGCTGATGCCGAACTTGTCGATACACATACCGAAATAAGAACCCCAGAAGGTGTTGCTCATAGGCATGGTAACCTGTCCGCCGGCAGCCAGTCCGTTGAATAATTTGTCCGCTTCATCTTTGCTGTCAGCATTGATAGAAATAGAGAAGTTGTTACCGGCAGTAAAACCTTGCGCCCATTCGCCGCCTGTATCGCTGCCCATCAACGCCATACCTGTGCCTATAGGCAATGAGATATGCATGATTCTGTTGGCTTCTTCTTCAGGCATGGTTTTACCTTCTTGTGGCGGCATTTCGCTGAAACGGCCTACATAGCCGAATTCACCCCCGAAAACTGATTTGTAAAAATTAAAGGCTTCTTCGCAGTTGCCATTGAATGTGAGGTATGGATTGATACTTGCCATAATTATATGTTTTTATAGTTAATAGTTAATGAGGCAATTTAAGGATAGTATTTGACATGGGTGTTAAGCTTGTGAGAAATAGTGATGGCGTTGCAAACGCCTAACCATTTCATCCTCGTCACAGACGAGGACAAGGAGGAGAGCAAGCGGCCACTTGTTTTATCTTAGGTCTGAGCGGGATGCTCAGACCAGTGGGAAATTACCGTGCTGAATTCCACCTGTACCAAAGGGTAGGTAGTTTTGAACAACGCAAGTGAATTACCAACATGAAATCCGATTTTGAAATTATCGGCTACCTCTGTTAACTGTAAGCTATAGCCTGTGTCAGTGACAGCAACAGCACAACTCTCGCCTTTAAATTCTCCTATGAAATGGAACCATCCACTACAGTAGTTATCGTTGTTATCAGATATAATATGGGTTACTTCTGCATCTTTATGGTAATCAATACCGAGGCTCTCAAATAGCTGTTTGACATTATCAGGGAAAATACTGTCTATACGCCTTATATATTCCTTGCAATCTTCGCAACTACATGAAGATGAGCCTCCATATTCAACTTCTGCATACGCGTTGACTGTGGTTTGTACATCGACAATCAATTCCCAATCGTGAAAATGTACCGTTTCAAACATATACTGAATTTACTCTCACTTTTTTTATCACAAAGAGGCGCCTGCGCGCCTCTTTAAACATAACAATAACATAGCCCCCTTCAGGGGTTGGGGTAACCTATATCATATACACCACCAACCCATCGCGTGTCTTAGGTTCAAACCAGGTGCTTTTGGGTGGCATTACTTCACCGCTATCAGCAATGTCGAACAACTGCTGTTGNNGCTGCCATGCTGCCGCTGTCCACGCGCTTCTCAAGTTCGCCCAGGCCGCGTATGCCACCTACAAAGTCCACCCGGTTGTCTGTACGCGGGTCGTTGATGTCTAATAATTTTGTAAGTACGTTGTTCTGTAGTATCGTTACGTCCAGCACGCCTATGGGGTCGTTAGTATAACTACCCTCTTTCGCTACCAGCTTGTACCAGTTGCCACCGATGTACAAACCAAACTCGTGTAATGATTGTGGCTTGTATTGGTTTTTGCCCATCGGCTCCGATACCTCAAAATCATTTTTCAGCGCATTTACAAACTCTTCGTTGCTCATGCCCTTCAGATCAGTTACTACACGGTTGTAGTCCAGTATTTTCACCTGTGTATCCGGGAAGATGCAGGTAACAAAATAGTTGCTCCTTTCGTCTGCCGTTCCTTCAGCTACCAGTGCCTCGCGCACTTTTGCACCCGATGCAGCACGGTGGTGCCCGTCGGCAATGTATGTAGCGGGTACTTTTTCGTCAAACAGCTTTGTGATAGCGTCAACAGTATTTTTATCATTCACNNCTGACGAACCACATATCAGGCCGGTCTGTGCGCGGCCATCCATCACCAGGCGGTATATATAATAGCAAGGCTCCCGGTCTTCTGCCAATATTCCTTCTTCAATCAATGCGTTCAGATTCTCCTTCGCTTTATCATACACCTGCTGGCTGTGCACGTCAATTCCTTCGGGCAGGTCAATTTCCGAACGGGTAACATGGTAGAAATGATGCGGTTCATCTTTATAAGCCCTCGCTTCTTCCACGCTTACTACATCGTAGGGCAGTGTTGCCACTTCCTGTGCCAGTTCCTGTACGGGTCTTAATCCTTTAAATGGGGTAATTTTTGCCATTGTCTATTCTACGTTTATTTATTATTCAATTCAAATTCCTGCATCGCCGCCACTACATATTTTACATCGTCCACTGTTATAGCATTGTACAGTGAAGCCCTGAAGCCGCCAACCGTCCTATGCCCCTTAATATTTACTATTCCGCTCTCTTCACAAAAATCGATAAAAAGCCGTTCTGTCTTTTCATCAACCGCACTATAACAAACATTCATCACACTACGGCTGTCTTTACCGACGGGGCTGCTAAATAAAGAATTTCGTTCAATTTCATCGTATAAAAGAGCGGCTTTTATTTCATTTTCAGCTTCTATTTTATCAATGCCTCTTTCTTTTATCCAACGCAGTGTAAGCAGGGATACATATATCGGAAAAACAGGCGGTGTATTCAGTACTGATTGCTTTGCCACATGCTCCGCATAGTTGAGCATAGGTGGCAGCTTACGGCTGATACGTTGCAGCATATCTTTTCGCAACACTACCAATGTAGCACCGGCAGGCCCTATATTTTTTTGTGCTACAGCGTAAAACATGGCGCAGTTGTTATATTCCACCCGCCTGCTGAAAATATCGCTGCTCATATCGGCTACTAAAGGCATATTTACTTTAGGTACATTCTGCCATTGCGTGCCGTATATGGTATTATTGGTAGTGATATGCATGTAGGCCAGGTTGGCAGGAATATCCTGTGGCCATACGGGCAGGTGGCTATAGTTATCTTCTTTCGATGAAGAGAGTACCTGCACTTTGCCATAATATTCAGCATGCCTGATGGCATCTGCCGACCAGGAGCCGCTGTCAATATATCCTGCAGTATCATCTTCTCCCAGGAAGTTCATGGGTATCATAGCAAACTGCAAACGCCCGCCGCCATGCATCCACAGCACTTCATAATCATCGTTCAAACCGCAGAGCTCATGCACCAGTTGTTTGCTCTCTTCCAGTATAGCATTAAAGTCTTTACCCCTGTGCGGTATGCTCAATACAGACATACCTGTACCGTTGTAATCCAGCACAGCCTCCGATGCCTGTCGCAATACTTCATCGGGCAAAGCAGCAGGGCCTGAATTGAGGTTGATGACTTTATTTGAATAAATCATGTTTTTCTTCTTCTACACTGCTGGTGATACCACCGCTCACGGCAAATTTCATGGCCTCGGCAGCGTTCATTTTAGTTACAGGTTTGATATTCGACGCGTCAACAATCACCACCCAGCCGGATATAGCATAAGAGTGCGGCAGGTATNNCCCACAAATGCCAGGTCTTTCTGCGTCATAAAACCGATACGCCACATTTCGGGGTCGCGGTTGGTGCATATCCATACAGGAGTGTTGAAGCGCTTTTTATCACCCATGAAAGAATCCAGCACATCTTTAATGGAACTATATATGTACTTAATACCCGGTGTATGCTGCATCAGGTAGTCGAAAGCGTCAATGACCATTCTGCCTACAAACAACCTGGTGCCCAGGTAGCCGATAGTAGTGATAACACCCACCACTATAAGGAATCCGATGCCACGCGGCATAGAAGGGATTAGCGTGTCTACACTATCGAATACCGAATATATAAGGTAGGCGGTGACCACCACCGGGCTGAGTATAAGCAAACCCTGCAAAAACGACCGCACAATAAGACTGGACAACTTACGCATAACGAAAATGTTGTGCTGCAAAGGTACATGTTTGCGACAGGAAAGTATATTTGCCTGTATATTTAGCTATAACACAACCCAAGAATAAAACTCAAACAACCTGTAATGGCCAGGCAGCTTCTTCTGCTCATCAGCACTATTTTATTGTTTGTCAACTGCACCGCGCAGGATAAATGGGCGGGCATGGGTTTGGAAACTAACCTGTTTGCCGGCAAGATACTGCCGCATACGCCCAGGTTTCNNTATGGTAAAGGGTGTAGAAGTAAACGCTGTTTTTCAAACCTATGGCAACAAAGACTGGCACCGGCGTAGGAAATACCCGCTTGTGGGTTTCGCCTTAATGTACACCGACTATGGTGTGGACACCGTTTTCGGGAAATGTATCAGTATATACCCCAGCCTGCAGTTCCCTTTATTGAAGTACAAAAAACTGGAATGGACATTTAAAGCATCATTCGGACTGGGGTATATCACCAAACCTTACGAACGTTTCCCAAACTTCGACACGCTGAATAAAGCCATCGGTTCGGGGTTCAATAATTTTTCGTTGTTTGCTACTGATATACGGTATCGTGTGAACCAGCATTTAGACGTACAGTTAGGCGGTACATTCTTTCATGTATCCAATGCTGCATTCCGCACACCCAACCTGGGTATTAATACCTATGGCGCCCATATAGGAGTTCGCTACTTCCCTACAAAGTCTCAGCCTGAAAGAATTCATAGAGAGTTACAACCACTTAAAAACAGGTGGCTGGCACAGGTAAGGCTGGGCTTTTCAGCCAAAGAAAACCATATACCCGACGGGCCTATGTACCCTGTGTATATCGTATCAGCCTTTGCCAGTAAAAGGTATATGAGTAAAAACAAAGCGATCATCGGGCTCGACTATTCTTACCATAGCAATATGTACGCTTTTTTGAGAAACAGCGAAATAGAAGTAGGGAAGGAAAAAGCTAACTCCTGGAAAAGCGCGGTGATAGTAGGTAATGAATTCCTGTATGGCAGAACGGGTGTGTTATTACAGTTAGGTTTTTACCTCAAGAATTACTACCTGGCAGAAGATTTCTTTTACCAGAAGCTGGGTGGTAATTTCTATATCATTCAACAGGAAAAAGGCGTGCTGAAAGAGTTGTCCGCCTCGATATTGCTGAAGACCCACAAGTTTGAAGCTGAGCTGGTGGAAGTAGGTATAGGCATGGGTTTTTAAAGAAATATGACAAAGCATAGCTGTGCATTTCACTAACTTTACAACATGCGTTTACTCAAGTGCATCATACTATTGCTGGCACCGATTGTTGCTTATAGTCAGGCAGCCACCATGAAGGATGGCAAAGTATATAGCGGTGATAAAGTTTATTGCTATTACAAAGAATCAGGCAAACGCATCAGCACCATGACGCTGGAAAACACGGGCGACATCATGAACCAACTGGCCTACCCTGAGGCAAATAATGACCCTTTCAAAGATTATTCTTTCGGTGGTGAATACCAACAATTCATTAAGGCAAAAGCAAGAATACTGGCATCTGCAAAGGAGGCATTTATGGTGTATTATTACAGCATAACAATTGAAGGCATACAAAGAGAGTTGAATGTCCGCTACCATCCTTTACTCATACGCACATTGGCACAGGACATAGTGAAGTATGATGTTGTGCAAAATGGCTTTCTCAATGAAAAGAACGCACAGAAACTGCTGGAAAAATGGGAGAACAAAGGCAACTTGTTAGGCAAGCCGCAACTGGAACGAGGTATTGTCAGCAATTACAACAGCAGTACGGGGAAAGACCGTGAGCGCCGGTCTACAATTAACGTAAGGATAGAGGGGGACAGGATATATAAAGACGATCAGCTATTCGGTCAATATTATCTTGATAAACACCTGGGGGGAGGAAACCTTTTGGGTTCAGCAAAAGACAGAAACTGTTACAAAATAGAAGACACAAATGGCAGACTGCTGGGATGGGCGATAGTGCCGATGTTGCGTTCCTCATTTTTCCTGCTCCCTGCCGGAGAAAAAGAGTCGTTGGCAGTGGTTACTANNGAAAATAATTGCATCCGCAGTAAAGGTGCTGATAATACATAATGCAGCAAAGCAGGCTGCTAAATCAAAGGCTGACCAAAATTAAGATATGGTCAGCCTTTGACAAGAAAACAAAGTAGTTTACAAAGGCAATAATACCCACCTGCCTGTAGTGCTATTAGTGGCTCTTAACCTTGTGCAACCATTGGAAAGAGTCGACTTATGCAAAACTGATTGATCAGTTTTAGTATAAGGGCCATTAATACCCTCTGCGCTGAATGTTATGCTCACCATGTAATAGCCTGGATTTGCACTGGAAGAGGGAGTATATTCAGTCTTGCCGGTTTGGCAATCCGGTATCACCTCACCATCCATATATTTATTAATAAAACAATCGACTCCCTCGATGGTCACGCTATTAACTTGTAGGCTGGGACTTTCACTCTTGTTTAATACAATCAAAATCTTTTTCACACTATTTTCGAGCTTCCCACAAGTATTGGTCCATGCTCCCGGCTGATACCTTCCGGCATCATCCTCGGGGCCAATTGAAAACCACAACCTCATCACACCATCACGCTCATAAAACTTTGCATTGGGCATACCATGTACAGCATCCCAGGTAATTGTCTCCCCATTTATATACCCTTTATATAATCCTGCAGATGGCGAACCCGGATGTTCGCACATGTATACCCTGTTCGCCGGTTCTCCTGATATATTACCTATTGCCAAATCTGTTTGATATCCGTTCGGAGAGCCAAATCGTTGCCAAACCCCAGATGAGCCTCCGCCATTATTAGGAGTTGATTTCATCTTTAATGACCAACCGGAATTATTTCGTACGATTTCTATTTTATTCAATTCCGTAGTGCTGAAATCAGCTTTATAGAGAGTACCGGTAAATGTCTTTTTATTATCTATTATAACTCCATTGTTAACCGTCTGTTCAAGAACTTTGTAAGAGTATTCAAAATCACCTGTAAGAACCAACCTATATGGCACTGTTCCAGCCTCTGTTTCGGTCACATTTGCATTGTACTCTTTACCATCGATAATAAAATCATCTATTACAACATTAACTTCACCTTTATCATTGTTAATAAGCTCATTGCAGAATACTATAAAATCAGCAGTCTTCAATTGTTCGTCATCCTTATTGACGGATGTTACATTGGGTTCTTTATTGCAGCCTGCTATACCAATCAGACTGAAGGTGATTATACTTAAAAGAAAGATTTTAAGTGATTTCATAAAAAAGGCTTTTGTGAGCTGTAAAATTATACAGCTCAACGACCTTGTCATATACCCCCGAAGGGGTATTTATTTGTGAAGCTGATAAACGAGCTGGGAAAAACTGTGCATATTATTTCTTTGCAACATGCTGCGTCGGTGAGTCTTCACAGTTTGAGGGCTTATAAACAATTGTGCTGCGATTTGTCGTGATGTAAACCCCTGCATCACAAGTTCAATGATTTCTCTTTCTCGTTTGGTAAGGATAATTTCTATTTTTCCATTATCATCATCTAGCGCCTTCATTATTCTATATGTAGCCATATGAAGTGCAGAAAGCAACTGCTTATCGGTAAATGGCTTTACAATATACATGACCGGCTCGGCACCAAACGCATCATACAAAGTCTTATTGTCAGCATATGCAGTCAGAAAAATAATTTCACAGCCGTATTTACTCTTTAACTGTTTCGCCAACTCAATACCGTTCAATTCACCCTTAATATTAATATCGCATAAAACTGTCTTTGGAAACTCTTTGTCCCCATCAAAAAACAAAAAAGCCTCGCTAGAGTCATCAACTACACCTACAACAAAAAAACCTTCTTCTTCCAACAAACCTGATATGCTATTGGCTGTTATTAATTCATCTTCAACGATTAATACAGAGTTATCACGATTCATCAATTATCTTTTTGAATTCTACAGATATTATAGTCCCCTCTTTTTGTCTGATACTCATTACACCTCTCAATTGCTTTACCAAAATAGATACGAGTTTCATACCAAACGAAGCAGGGTTCATCCCCGTATCAGAATTATTAATGCCTATGCCATTATCACTAACTGTTAAAACAATGGTATCCTCATTTTTTTTATCTAAAATCACCCTTACTACCGGATGTGCAATATTTGCGAAAGCGTGCTTAAAGCTATTGTAGACTAACTCATTTACAATAAGTCCCAATGGGATAGCAATATTAATGTCCATTATATAATCGTTAGTCAGTACTTCTGCTTGTAAATTGTTCTCACTGTAGCCATAGCTTTTGGCGATTGTACCTGAGAGTGCATTTAGATATTCTTGAATATTTACTTTTGCAAGTTCGTTGTCCATATACAACATCTGGTGAACAAGGGCAATTGCCCCTACCCTATTCCTACCCTCTTCCAGGGCATCCCTGGCGCTATCATCTTCCACTTTTTGTGATTGCAACAACATCAGGCTCGAAATGACTTGCAAATTGTTTTTAACCCTATGATGAATTTCCATTATTAAGGATTCTATATACTCACTTTTTTGGGTAGTGGCTACATATGCTTCTTCCAACTCGTTGTTTTGTTGTATAATCAGTGCTCTATCTTTATCATAAGTATTCTTAAATATCCGGATAATAACAGTAGTAAAAAACATAGAATACATAATCGAGGTAATATGGTCAAGTAGTCTTTCCGTACGACTGTTATAGTGGGTTACCATATCTGGCATATAATATTCAAGCAATAATAGAGTCAATACAGTTGCGCTCATTAATATGTAAATAGCAATCTGATGGGCTCTGTGTGTAATAAGCATATAAATATTCAGCAGCATAATAAACAGATATATAATAGGCCCGTATGAGCCTCCGTTATAAAAATGCATTCCACCTAATACAAGTATTGTGGCGATAGTATATGCGAATACAATAGCGGGGCTGAACCAGGATTTAATCCTGGAAATGTAGAAAACAAGGGATGAAAACAGAAACCCAATGAAGGCCAGCCATACTGTAACAATATTAAGTCCTATTGCATAATTGATAATCATACCCTGAAGACTAAATAGTGTTATAATAAAACTACTCAGGTTGAATATCCTGTGCTCTAGCAGAAACAAATCACTTCTACCTGCTATAACTAACTCAGCTTGCTTTAATACTGGCACTTAAAATATAATAGTTACGCCCGGGTTAATATAGAAATATAGTATAAAATTAAATTTCTACAAAGCAAACTGCTAAATAAGCCCCTCACGCACAAGGTCGTGCAGGTGCACGAAGCCTGAGTATTTACCATTATTAGTAACTACTACCTGCGAGATATTGTGGTTGCGTATCAGTTCCAATGCTTCCACGGCCAGTTCCTGCTCATCAATCGTTTTGGGTGAAGGCGTAAGTATGTCTTTTGCAGTGAGCCCGGATGTATTATCGTGCTTTTCCAGCATACGACGGATGTCTCCATCCGTCACTATACCCATCAACATTCCCGTATCGTCTATCACCGCAGTAGCGCCGAGGCGTTTGCTGGATATTTCGTAGATAATTTCTTTGATACCCGCTGTACGGGATACTTTGGGCGATTCGTTTTGTTTGCTCAGGTCGCCCACACGCAGGTAGAGGCGCTTACCCAGCGCGCCACCGGGGTGGAAACGCGCGAAATCTTCAGCAGAAAAACCTTTCATACTCAGCAGGCAAACAGCCAACGCATCTCCCATCACGAGTTGGGCTGTAGTACTGGTAGTAGGCGCCAGGTTATTAGGGCAGGCTTCTTTGGCCACCGTAGTATTAATGAAATAGTCGGCATGCGTTGCCAGGTACGATTGTTCGTTGCCGCATATAGCCACTACGGGGTTACCAAAGTTTTTGATAAAGGGTATAAGCACTTTTATCTCCGGGCTGGAGCCGCTTTTTGAGATGANNTAAAGAGGGCGGGTGTACCCGTAGAATTGAGCGTGGCCACCATCTTCTGGGCTATTACAGCGCTTTTACCAATGCCGGTTATCACCACCCTGCCCGCAGCATGGTGCACCAGTTTTACTACATCTGTAAAGGCTGTGTTGACATACTGTTTCAGCCCTTCGACCGACTTCGCCTGCAACTCTATGGTTTCCAGCGCCTGTTTCCTGATATCTTCTTCTGAGAACATATGGGTGCAAAGTTAACGCCATTCGCGGCATTCTATATATAACGATATTATTTGTGTATTCGTACACTACGATTTAGTTACTATTTTTGTACATCATGAGTGATAATCTGTCCGTTTTTCTCGCCAAAAGCAAGGTAAAGGCCTCTGACCTGGAGCATAAGCGCAAGCTGGCTTTCAATATTGATAAATACGCCCAAACGGTAGTGAAAGGCAAACAGCAGTATGCAGACCTGGACCTGGCACGCAAACGGGCCAAGAATGTGAAGTGGAAAGCCATAGAGAACCTGGACAAACACCTGGAAATGTTTGAGACGAACTTTACAGCCCGTGGCGGTAAAGTGATATGGGCGGAGGATGCCAACGAGGCCCTGGAAGAAATACTGAAAATATGTAAGAGCAAGAATGCAAAACAGGTAGTGAAGTCTAAGTCGATGGTGACTGAAGAAATACACCTGAACGACTTCCTGGCGAAACACAATATAGAATCGGTAGAAACTGACCTGGGTGAATATATACAGCAGCTGGACGGTGAAGCGCCCTACCATATAGTAACACCCGCCATGCACAAGAGCAAGGAAGATGTTGCCAAACTTTTTCATGAAAAACTGGGAGTAGAGCCCAACCTGACGCCGAGCGAACTGACACAGATAGCCCGTGTCAACCTCAGGCAGAAATATATCACTTCGGATATTGGCATCACGGGTGGCAACTTCCTGATAGCGGATACCGGGTCGGTATGCGTGAGCGAGAATGAAGGTAACGCACGCCTTACCACAGCCTTCCCGAAGACAATGATATCCATAGTAGGTATTGAAAAAATACTGCCTTCCATCAACGACCTTTCACTGTTCTGGCCACTTCTGGCTACTTATGGCACGGGGCAGAATGTAACTGTATATAATACCATATTCAACGGCCCACGCACGAAAGAAGAAACGGACGGGCCCGAAGACATGTATGTGATACTGCTGGATAACGGGCGTACCAACCTGCTGCGCGAAGAAGTACGTGAAAGTATGTACTGCATACGCTGCGGCTCTTGCCTGAACGTGTGCCCGGTGTATAAAAACATAGGCGGCCACGCATACGGCACTACATACAGCGGACCTATAGGCTCAGTAATAACTCCTCACCTGAAAGGGATGAGCGAATTCAAACACCTGAGCAATGCCTCGAGCCTGTGCGGTAACTGTACAGAGGCCTGCCCCGTGAAAATAAACATACATGAAATGCTGCTGGAGAACAGGCATATAGCTATCGAAGATAAGCTGGGCAACTTCCAGGAAGGTATGAGTTGGAAAGCATGGAAACTGGCGATGCTCAACCGCAAGCTCATCAATATAGCCAATAGCAAAATGAAGAATAAAGTGGTGAACAGCCTGTTTAAAGATAGCTGGGTGAGCAACCGTTCAGAGCTCAGGTTCCCGGCGAAGTCATTTAACGAATTGTGGAAGGAGCGTAAATAATAAAGCACTATTTCTTGATAAATACACGAGTGCCTACTCCGGCAAACTTGTAGAGTTCATCCATATCGCAGTTCTTGATAGCAACACAGCCATCGGTCCAGCCAACGCCCAGTTCTATCATATCATCGCCGTTTTTCCATATGCCATGTATGCCTACATTGCCGCCAATACGTGCGCTTTTAGGTATTACACCCTTCTGTTTCAGTCTTTCGAAATTTTCGTGATGTTGTCTGTCGGGATAGCTCAACTCCATGAACTTATTGTACTTGGAATTGGGGTTGAGGCGTGTAATGGTAAACCATCCTTCCGGAGTATTTCTGTCCCCCTCCATCTGTTTATTCAGGCCGGGATTAGGCCCGAACACAGCCCTGTAACGACGTATGAGCCGACGCTTATAAAATAGCTTAAGTTCATAGTGCGATTTATCAACATAGATTATCAGCGAATCCCTATTCAGGGTATCAGGACGAATGGGCATGCCTGCGCCTATTTTTACAGGCTTAGGCATGATAACTGTTTCGGTGACAATCATGGACCCCTGCTTATATTGCAACTCCCGTATTATGTTGCCCTTACCATCCTCATACTCACGCACTACCTTTACATCTTTGGGCCGTTCAGGTTGTTTTGTCTGTGCTAATACAACTGAACAGGCTAAAGACATAAGTAATGTCAACGTAACCACGCGTACACTTATGTGTAATAAATCAGAAATACCCTTGAACATGAGTGTAAAATCCTTCAGCAACTTGCTAAGCTAATAAATTCTGAAAGAAATATCCAGAGTTCAGGCAACGATAAATGTTAAAATATCAAAGGTGCACTATCAGGCTTTTTTTACAGTAAAATAGAAGGTAGCGCCTTCTCCCGGCACACTTTCCACCCATATATTACCGCCGTTTTGCCTGGTAAATTCCTTGCACAACATGAGGCCAATGCTGGTACCGGACTCGTTGGCTGTACCGGCGGTACTGGTATTCGTTGGTTCAAATATTTTCGCCTGTTTTTCTTTAGGTATGCCTATGCCGTTATCCTTTACAGAAAACACTATCATATTACCCTCGGGATGCCTGGCAGCATTAACTTCTACCTTCCCACCAGGGTTAGTAAACTTAATAGCATTGGATAACAGGTTGCGAAGGATAAACTTAAACTGGTTTTCATCAGCCAATACCTGAGCATCTGCAGGCACATTATTAACCAGTATAATCTGCTTGTTATCTGCCGTAGCTTTGAACAACCGCATTTTTGCATTTACAATTTCTGTCGCGTTGCATTTTGTTTGGTATATACCATCTCCTTTTATCTGCAATTTGCCCCAGTTGAGTAACTTATCCAGTGTGTCTATAGACGCCTTCGCATTTTCTTCCAAAGAGTCTAAAATGAACTTCCTTTCTTCTTCACCGGTATCCTTGCTCCTGTATATATCCAGCAATACAGGTATACTGCCTATAGGGCCTTTAAGGTCGTGCCCTATGATGGAGAACAACCTGTCTTTCACCATATTTGCATCCTGCAACTCCTGCTGCCTGTGCGCCAGTTCTTTATTCAACCTGCGCGACCTGGATAAATAGAAGAACAACGTAATCAGTACGGCAGATAATACTAATGCTGCTGACAAATACAGGTTCCTTATTTGCCTGTTCTGTTGCTCTGTTTCTTTTAATTCTTCCAATTGCGCATTTGTTTTTTCCAACTCGTACTCTGCCTGCAGGTTGGCTATCGCCTTGGCTTTCTCCATACTGAACAAGCTATCTTTCAGGGCCTGCGCTTCACCCATGAACCTCACCAGTTCCTTATATTTATTGTTGGATATAGCCCAATCAGACATCCCATGTAAGATATCCAGCTGTAGCCTTTTGTCTCCAATCTCCTTTGCCAGTTCTAACGACTTGAAGAAAGATGTTGTGTTTTCAGGGTTTAGTTCAACTTCTACTACACCCAGGTTGTACATGGCTTGCGCATAGTCTTCCCGCATATTTAACCTTTCAGCCAATTCCATTGCCTGTCTATAATATTCAATTGCCTTGCTAATTTCATTTTTTTCACGGTGAATGATACCGATATTCATAAGCGGAGAAATCCTTGGCCTTTCCAGCCCCTTCGAACTACTGTACTCCAACGCTTTTTCAAAATATTTTTTTGCGGTATCCAACTGCTCCATACGGGCGTGTGCGGTGCCGATATTATTATACAGGAAAATGACATCACCATCCATTTTTCGGTTTGATGCCAAAGCCAGGCCACTATGGTAATATGACAATGCTTTTTCAAAATTTCCGGA
>DINJ01000250.1 GCA_002423665.1 Bacteroidetes bacterium UBA5543
AAAAACATCAACAAGTTAACAACCGAGCCTGTGAGCTCGTTAGCGCAAAACGAAAAACATCAACAAGTTAACAACAGTTAACAATCCATCATCACCCGGTGTCCGCCCGAAACATAAATAAAACCCGCTAATATATCTATAATCAATAGCTTACATCTGCTATATAGCAATAAATACACTACGAACAGGAACCTAAAAAAAGTCAACCTTCAACTGTAAATTGTAAACCACCCCCTAAATAGTTAAATTTGCATCTCATTTTGAAAAACAAACACAGGAACGGCGCATGCTGCAAATAACTGTTAACGAAAACCTTGAGTTTTCTGTAGGCCGCGAAGCAGACACTTGGCAAATAGATGGTATAAACGTTGATGCGGATATTCAGTTGCAACCCAACGGTTTAATCAGCATATTGTACAATAATAAGAGCTATACAGCCACTATCGAAAAGGTGGACCACAAGGCCAAACAGATGGTGGTATCTATAAACGGCAGTCGCAGTAATATAGCCATCAGCGAACCTATGGACCAGCTATTGGCCAGTATGGGTCTTGACCTGAAAGCTATGCAAAAAGCGGAGCCGGTAAAGGCGCCCATGCCCGGCATGGTGCTGAAAGTGCTGGTACAGCCGGGACAGCAGATAGCCAAAGGTGATGGCCTGCTGATACTGGAAGCAATGAAGATGGAGAACGTTTTGAAAGCGAGCGCTGATGCGGTTGTAAAATCCATTAATGTGCAGGAGCGTACAGCCGTAGAAAAGGGGGCGGTACTCATAGAAATGGAATAGCGTGAGGAGTTTTATTCTGAACATATCATTATTGGTGCTGCTGTGTGCCGGGTGGCTGCCATCCATTGCAGGGGGCTTTTCGTATATATATATACAGGGCGATAAGCAAGTACCCTTTTACATCAAGTTTGAAGACCAGATGTTGCCTCGCTATGGCAAAAACTACAATATCATACCACAGTTGGCGCCTGGTGCGGTCAATATTCAGGTGCTTTTTCAGCAGAATATGTACCCTGCCCAGAAGTTTACTGTAGTGGTGCCGGAGGATGGGTTTCGTGGTTTCCTGCTTTTGCAGAAGAACGGTTCATTTGCGCTCTATGATATTCACCAGCAGTTTTACCTGTATCCGGGCAATAAAGCTGAGGACGACCGGGTGCCACAGGCCAATACCTATGTATACACTAATACACAGCCTGCGGCAACAGTTGCAGCTCCTGTACAGTCCCGTCAACATAATAACCAGCGAGGGAATAATAATCAGCAGCCACGCTTCATTGGCAATATGGAGCTGAACAATGAACGCGCAGTCTATAATTCGCAGCCGGTGAGGCGAGAGCAACCGGACGTACAGAATGACTACACAAGTACCGAAAAAATAGCGCAGGAACCCCGGAAGGAAGAAGTTGCTGACAGCTACACTGACAATGTAACTACTGAACAGCCATCTGCGCCAGGAACATACGTTACTAACAGTGACTGTCCGACTGCTATGGATAACGCCTTGTTTGAGGATTTGTATGAAAAAGCCGGTGCCAAGCNNGCAGAAACTCAAGTTCCTGTTGAGTGAAATGGATAAATGCTTTACGTCAAACCAGGCAAGGATAATAGCGGAATCTTTGAGTAACGACCCTGAGAAATATACTTTCCTGAAAAGAGTATTTCCCCGTGTGACGGATCAGTATAATTTCGCCGGTTTGGAAAATCTTTTATCTACACAGGAGTGGAAAGGTTATTTCAGATTAATTTTACCAAAATAATATAATGAAGATGAACAGGACTTTATTGAGTGGACTTGTGATAGTGACTATGCTGGCAGCTTGTAGCACGCAGGATAAGAAAGCGATGATTACCGGCAAGTGGCAGGCTGTAAGCNNCGCAGATTGATTCGTTAATGGCGGAGCAAACCCGCTTCCTGGATACATTTGGCAGAGGCACTACTGACGAGCAGAATATGGAGATGTATGGTTTTACCAATATAGACAGTGCAAGGGCGTTGCTGAAAAATGAAATGTCAGAGTACCTGGCTATGCAGGATCATGCTGTGAAAAATACATGGTTCGAGTTCCGTAAAGACGGTATGGTTATTATGAACTTCAGCGGGCAAATGGATACCACCAAATGGCAGATAAATGATGAAGGTAAGCTCGTGTTGGACGAAAAGTCTGAGGGTAGTGAAATGGGCCCCTTGTCTATGGACATCCTGTCTCTGACAGATACAATGCTAAAGCTGCAGATGATAGAACAGGGTATGAGCAGTACCGTTGTTTTCAAACCCGCTGATAATAAATAATTACTGGCTATCTTTAGCCCCTATTTTAAAATAAGATATTAACCGGATACAATATGCGTACGATTGCGTTTCGCCAGGCATTAAGAGAAGCATTACAGGAAGAAATGAGAAGGGACGAAAAAGTGTTCCTGATGGGTGAAGAAGTAGCCCAGTACAATGGCGCCTATAAGGTGAGCCAGGGTATGCTGGACGAATTTGGCCCAAGACGTGTAATAGATACTCCGATTGCTGAGTTGGGTTTCGCTGCAATAGCTGTTGGCGCGGCTATGAATAATACCCGCCCCGTAGTTGAATTCATGACCTGGAACTTTGCTGT
>DINJ01000219.1 GCA_002423665.1 Bacteroidetes bacterium UBA5543
GGGGGAGACCGTTTAACCAATCATATACATTCAGCCTGTTGCAACCGCCTGAACTGCACCCGCCGTTGCCTTTGCAGCCTGCGGGTTTACCATCGGCGCCTTTTGCGCAATTGCCACATCCCATTATTATTATGTTTTATATTGACAGCAGGTGTACAAAAGCCGGTAAAATATCGATAGGACATATTCATTCTGTCACTCTTTAGTAGCCTGCCGGTGTTGTAAAATATGTTTAATCTGCGAAAATAGTCATTTCCTGCATGATTTCACCTTGTATGCAGTTGTATGATGGCTTTTTCAATTTGTATTACGGCTAAGGTATTCAGCAAAACCGTTTAACTTTGCAGTCCTTTATTTATAAGCAGGCAATTTATGTTTGAAAATCTTAGTGAAAGGCTCGAGGGAGCGTTTAAACAGTTAAAAGGAGAAGGCCGTATCTCCGAGATCAATATCGCCTCAACGATCAAAGAAATCAGGCGTGCGCTGGTAGATGCGGACGTAAACTATAAAATAGCCAAAGACTTTACCGACAAGGTGAAGGAAAAGGCGCTGGGGGAGAAGGTACTCCAGGCGGTATCGCCCGGTCAGCAGATGGTGAAGATAGTGC
The DNA here is from genome assembly GCA_002423665.1 of Bacteroidetes bacterium UBA5543. GTDB lineage: Bacteria > Bacteroidota > Bacteroidia > Chitinophagales > Chitinophagaceae > UBA5543. The sequence continues at coordinate 608 of DINJ01000219.1, forward strand.
AGGATGGCCTGGCAGACCTGATGGGCGGCGATGTGAAAGAAATAGACCTGAGCCAGAAACCTACTGTAATATTGGTAGCGGGTTTGCAGGGTTCGGGTAAAACCACTTTTAGTGGTAAATTGGCCAACTTCCTTAAGAATAAGAAGGGTAGGAACCCACTGCTGGTAGCGGGCGACGTGTACCGTCCCGCAGCTATAAATCAGCTCCATGTACTGGGTGAGCAGATAAAAGTGCCCGTGTACAGCGAGCCTGAGAATAAAGATGTAGTCTCGATAGTAAACAATGCACTGGCACATGCCAAAAAGAATGGTAACAGCGTAGTAATTATAGATACCGCCGGTCGCCTGGCTGTAGACGAGGCGATGATGACCGAGGTGGCAAATGTGAAAGCCGCCGTCAACCCGCACGAAATACTGTTTGTAGTGGATAGTATGACGGGCCAGGATGCGGTGAANNGGCTAAGAAGCTGGAAAAGAAAATCCGTGCCAATAAGTTCGACTTTGAGGACTTCAAGCAGCAGTTGCAGCAGATAAAAAAGATGGGTAACATCAAAGACCTGCTGGCTATGATACCTGGCGTAGGCAAGGCTATCAAGGACATAGACATATCAGACGATGCCTTCAAAGGTATCGAAGCGATGATTAACTCAATGACCCCCTACGAACGTAACAACCCTGATGCTATAGATACCAACCGCCGCAAGCGTATTGCAAAAGGTGCGGGTAAGGACATCAGTGAGGTAAACGCCTTTATGAAGCAGTTTGACCAGATGCGCCAGATGATGGGGCAGATGAATAAGATGAAAGGTATGATGCCCCCCGGTATGGGGATGAAAATGCCTTTCGGTAAATAATGGACTATTAACGAATAACCTCAGTAAAACTGTTGTTATTCAATATTTTATATGGTAATGTATAAAGTGTAAATATCTGTTTGGTTATCGATATTTTATACATTAACTTTGCAACCTTAAATTTATTTGTTAAACCACAATAATTTCTATTATTAATGGCGGTAAAAATTCGTCTCCAACGTCACGGCTCTAAGAAGCGCCCATTCTACTTCATCGTCGTAGCTGACACTGCAGCACCACGTGATGGTAGGTTCATTGAGAAACTCGGCACATACAATCCATTGTCCGTTCCGGCAACCATCAGGTTGAACCGTGAGCGTTCTTTGCATTGGATGCAGAATGGTGCCCAGCCCACTAACACTTGCCGCCGTATCTTATCTTTCAAAGGGGTATTATACCTGAAGCACCTGATGCGTGGTGTAAGCCTCGGCCTGTTCGATGAGAGTGCGGCTATGCAAAAGTTTGAAGCATGGAATGCTGACCATGAGAAACTGGTAGCTGAGCGTGAGGAAACTCACCGTAAGCACAAAGCTGAAAAGCGTCATGCAGCTATGGCTGAATCAGTTAAAAAAGTAGAAGAGAAGATGGCAGCTAAGGCGCAAGCCGCTGTTGCCGAAGCAGAAGCTGAAATCGAAGCTGAAGAAGCGTCTGATGCAGCAGCTGAAGCTAATGAAGAAAACGCAGGTTAACATAACCTGACTTGTAAAAAGTAAAAAAGGCATACCTGTTTGGTATGTCTTTTTTACTTTTAAGCTGTTGTACACAATATAAATGGACGGTAATATTAACGGCAATTCCCGGAATATAGGGTATATCCTCACCGCACTGATGTTTGGTGTCTTGACTACAGTCATGAAATACGGTGGCTTCGGCATATCAGACCATATAGAACAGTTGCCATTAATATATAAGGCTATTGATAGTTCTTACTTATCCAACGATTTTTTTGTCAACTCCGGCAATCAATCTTTGGCACGGCTTTTTTACCCCAGGTTTATGGCGTTATTAGCAGGCTCTGATAAGAACTTACCCATAGTGGCTTTTTTTATGACGATGTTGGTGAATGCCTCAATATCACTTATCACCTATTTGTTTGCCACCCGCTATTTCAATAATTCAGGAGTATCCGGCCTGTTTGCTTCAGCAGCTGTAATGCTGGTAAGTACTTTTGCACTGGGCTGGAACGATACTATATACCATAGTGTGCTTATCCCGGCATCGGTTGCCATCCCATTTCTTTTAGCTGCAATATGGGCCACTTTTGACAGACGTATATTAACAGCTTGCATCCTGTGTATATCTGCGGTGCTTTTTCATCCGCTGATGGGGCTTGAAATCGGGTATTTACTTTTATTCACAGCGATATTTTCCGCTTGGTACGAAAAGCAGCTAACTCGAGTCCGGTTAAAGTATATTCTGTTAAGTGCAATGCTGCTTGTTGCTTGTACTGTTGTGGTGGTATGTTACGAATATGGTACTGGCCAGCAATTAGATACAACACAGTTTGTCTATATATTGGCACATCTCCGCCACCCACATCATTATCTGCCAGGCAGCTTCGATGTTACAGACTACCTGTATGGGGGGGCGTTTGTCATCACAGTTGCAATTATCCTAATTTCGAGACCTGGTAGATGTAAGGTGGGCGATATTAACGCCATTGTGCTTGTTTTGTTCATAATGCTACTTTGTGTAGGGGGCTATTTTTTTGTTGAGGTCATTCCAACAAGACTATGGACAATCGCACAACCCTTCAGATTATTATACTTTGTCAAGTGGCTGGGTATTATTATAGTCGCAGGCAATATTTCCACATACAAGGTAGCCGGCTGGCAACGTTTGCTACTATTGCCTGCCATGGTGCATCCATACCTTATGCTATGTAGCAACTTAATTCTGATTGCAGGAGAAAAGAGATTAGCCGGTAATAAATATTTTAATCTGATTGGGATATTCTCAAGTGTCCTTGTGGTATTATGTCTTATGTTGCTGAAACCTGAGATGTCACTATTGCATTGGTTGCTAATTATGGTGCTGATATTAATGGTAGCAAACTATTACAGGTTTCTGTCGCGTTTATTATTAGCATCATTATTTTTGCTGGTTGTTCTGCTGCTTGTAAATAAAAAGCTCCAAAACTATGCCCGCATGAAGGCTGTAGCGCATAAGGAAAAGGTGAAAAGTTACTTTAGCCTGGATGCCGGGTCGTATTTTGCAAACAGTGAAATAATAACGTATATTCGGACAAAAACCGGGGAAGACGATATATTTTTGACACCGCCATTGTGGGGTGAGTTAAGGTTGTATGCTGGCAGGGCTATTGTTGTTGATTTTAAAGCATTTCCATTTAATGATAGTGCAATGCTGGAATGGTATAACAGGATGACCAACTGCTATGGAGTAACCAAAGAAAAAGGCTTTGCTACAATCGGTAATTATAATGATAATTACATGACGATAAACGATACGAAACTTATGGAACTGAAAAATAGGTATAGGTGCTCTTATGCCGTATTGTATAATGCTACCTCTACATCATTCGACGTAGTATCGGCAGATAATTATTATAAACTTGTCCTTATACCTTAGCCTTGGCTTTTACGGAATCTCTTCCAATAATTTAAATGATAATTGTACGATATAATAATGCCAGGTAACAATAATTATTCATTGCTAATAGTTGGTGCGGGCCCGGTTGGGTGTGTTATGGCGGAACGTGCCGCAAAAGTGCTTGGGTGGAAGGTGCTGATAGTAGAAAAGAGAAATCATATAGCGGGTAACTGCTACGATATGTACCATGAGTCGGGCGTGCTGATACATAGGTATGGCCCGCACTACTTCAGGACCAACAAAGAAGAAATGTTGAGCTACCTGTCTAAATTTACAGACTGGATACCCGGTGACTATTTTGTAAAAGTTTCCACCAAGGGCGAATTATTCCCGTTTCCTATTAACCTGCTTACACTCAGGCAATTCTTTAAAAGGCCTGATATGACCGCTGAAGAAGCAGCTGAACTACTTGAAGAAAAGCGGGAAAAGATAGAAAATCCCGCTAATTCGGAAGAGTTTGTTTTGTCGAGAGTTGGCCGCGAGTTGTACGAAGCATTCTACCTCGGTTATACAAATAAACAGTGGGCTATACACCCGAAAGACCTTGCTGCGTCAGTAGCTGGCCGTATACCTATAAGGCTAAATACAGACGAGCGCTATGTTGACCACAAACACCAGGTAACACCTGCTATGGGTTTTACTGAAATGTTTCGCAGGATGACTGATCATCCTAATATCGATGTAATGCTGGAAACTCACTATGAAGAGATTAAGGACAAAATAAAGCCCGAGTTTGCTACTGTGTATGCAGGTGCTATTGATGAATATTTTGGTTGTTGCTATGGCAGATTACCATGGAGGTCTTTGGATTTTGAATTTAAAGAAATAGATAAAGAATATGTGCAGCCTTGTGTGCAGATTAACTATCCTAACGAACACGACTACACCAGAACTGTAGAGATAAAACACGTAACCAAGCAGCAGCACCCTAAAACAGTTATTTCCTATGAGTATCCAAAAGCTGAGGGCGACCCCTATTATCCTATACCTCGTGCGGTAAACAAGGAGTTGTACGAAAAATACAAACTGTTGGCTGAGCAGGAAACAGTAAAAAATCATGTATACTTTTGCGGAAGATTAGCTGAGTATACTTACTATAATACTGATGAGGTAATAGAACGGGCATTGGCTACTTTTAACACTATTAAAGATAGGTATGGCAATTAATAAACTTTGGGTGATAATGCCTGTGTATAATGAGGAGGAAGCTATACGTAGTGTAATTGACGAGTGGCAGAAAAGTATGTCTGATAACGTTGCGGATTATACGTTTTGCATCCTTAATGATGGCTCAAAGGATAACACATTGAGCATACTGCGAGAATATGAAATGCGATATCCTGAAATAAAAATAATAGACAAGCCAAATTCAGGCCATGGACAAACCTGTATTTACGGCTATAAATTGGCACTGGATAACGGTGCTGAGTGGATTTTTCAGATAGACTCTGATGGCCAATGTGCAACTGAATATCTTCCTCAATTCATTCAAGCGGCAGAAAATAATAAGGTGGTTTACGGATATAGAAAGACGAGAGATGATGGTATGAAAAGGTCTCTTATTTCAAGGTTTGTTACCCTGTTTACTTTCTTTGCAACCGGCCAATGGGTGCGCGATGCCAATGTGCCGTACAGGCTGATACACAGGTCTGTAATGGAAACTATTGTTGACAGGGTACCACCCACATTCCATTTGGCCAACATATTAGTTTCTGTGCTGGCTAAAAAAACTGCCGGCATCAAATGGATAAACATACATTTCAGGGATAGGGTAGGTGGTACACCCAGTGTGAAAACTGTATCATTTATCAAGCACGGTTTTACTCTTTTCAGGCAATTGAAACAAGCCAGTTCATAATACAAAACACAATACTGTCCTATGTCAAATAATAAAAAACAGGCAGGAAATAATTCAAAGGCTAATTTGCAGACAGCGGCGCCTGCAAAAGATTCAACTAACAAGTTGATCTCTAACCTTGCTATTGAAGCTGATGCTAAGATATGGTCGGGGATATTATTGTTCAGCTTATTGGCCGTATTTGTTTTGATGACTGTTATGAGTTTCGGTTTCGGGCTTTCTGGCGAT
>DINJ01000029.1 GCA_002423665.1 Bacteroidetes bacterium UBA5543
AATTACATGCTTAATTACATTTGTACCTATATTCATAATTCGTATTTCATTTGAGCCCCCGCAAGCAATGATACAATTGCCTTCGCCATCATTGATGAGTTCTGTGGGATTTATGGAGGAATGATATTGTAACTCCGTGCCACCGTCAATAATCAACTCCTTGATTACAGGCTGTATCGGATTGGTAATGTCAATCTCNNGTTGCATGCGTTCTAAATCAGCATAAGTTACCTTGCCTGGATTACTATTATCAACGAAATAGCCATACCTGCTATCGCTGCTGATGACAAAAGACGTCCAGGCACCGGTCCCGAGGTTTATCTCACCAACCAATTGGTCATCCACCGCACTGAATTTCTGCACCATGCCCGATGTGGCAAAGAAGCTTACATACCAATGCCGTTTGTCCGGCGATACGTGTACGGTTCTGGGAAATTCTTCTGCTGCTTTATTGCCTACGGTTATATAGCGCATTTGCAATAGTGTTTCTGTATCAAAAACAGTCACAACATCGCATAGCTGGTTGGTAACGTATATTTTACTGCGGGTGGGGTTGCCTGCAAATTTCACCTGTCCATTAGCATTTTGCCCACCGGCGACTACCCAGTCGCGCAGGATTATATATTCTTCTTTGCTGAGTGGTGTGTTGTTTACAGGCATGGTAGGTATCAATGTCGGGCCAAGCGTCGTATCGGTATTTGTATAAAAGCAGAGCGTGCTGAAATCAGGACGGTAAGGAATAACAGCTGCACCTGTATTACCACCCTCGAATGATTTATCCCAGGTGCTCAGGTTCAGTCCGCCTGCGCCTTCATAGCTGGCATTGTTATGGCAGCCGGTAGTCGCACATTTATTGAGTATTATTTTGGCAATGTTATCAGGGTAGTTGCCATTACCGTTGGGCAGCGGGTTAAAGGGTTCGTGCTTGCACGAACTGCCTGCTATACAACAGGCTAACAGGCAATACTTAATTTTCCGGTGCGCCATTGTCCAGCCAGCATTGCAACAGTTCTTTTTCATCCTCAGTTAATTGTGTGGCACTGGCCGGTGGCATAATTTTTAATTCAAACAAGTATGATTCAATCCTCCCGTTATCAGCACGCTCTTTTAATGGGGTGTAGCCGGTAAAAGCTACTACACCCGAATTGCCGTCATGACAACCTGATATTGCGCATTTAACCTGCACGATTGTTTTTATGTCCGATACATAAGTAGGCCGGCATGGGGGAATAGGGTCAGGTTCAGGGTTTTTACCTTCACCTTTATTGCACGACGTCCAGGTTATTGCCTGAACTATCAAAACGATTATGTACGGTATGATTTTTTGCACAGTCAAATTTTATTAAAAAGAAAGGTATGCTCCTGCACATACCCTTCTTGCCTTATGACACACCTTAGTTTACCATCGATATGCGTTGGTAGGATACGGCTGTACCATTGCTTACCTGCATCATGTACACGCCTGTTTGCAGGTCATATTGATGCAGGTCAATAACGTATTCATATTTGTCTTGACGTGCGTCAGTGATTAAAGCTGCAACTTTTTTACCTGTCATATCGTATAGCGTCACATTTAACGCTTCAGACGATACCGCACTGAATGACAATGATATCATTCCGGTACTTGGGTTTGGCGAAACAGACACTCCATTTTCAGTTACGGTTACTGTACTCACATTGCTGGGGGCAATTATAGTTACGGTATAATCTTCCATTTCACCATGATAGTCAATAGGGTCAGCGGGCATGTCACAGGGAGTGGGGATAGTGTGCCCCGCATCCGAGCTCATCTTTGCTGTCGCTCTTAACCTGGTGACACCCAGCTTAGCGGTCGCCGGTACAGTGAAGCTGTCTGTATAAGTACCAGCATATTCGTAGTCTTTTGTAATGACGGTTTCCCCCGCGTCTTCAAAATCTGCATCTCCGTTGTAGTCTACCCATACTCGTATATTATTTCTCGCGTTGGGGAATATTACATTGTCCTTGCTATGCATAATACTCACAGCATATGTTTTGCCTCGCTCCAATATGGTGGAATCTGTTGTCACCACCAGAGACGGCTGGTTGAGCGGTTTTTCTACATTAGAAGATGTCCGGTTGATGTTTTTGAGTTTGAAGTTGAGAATGCCCGGCTGGTCGTTACTATATATGGTGCGGCCGGGCAGCATACAATATTGCGCTTGTACATTAGCCGTGCATACGCCAATAGCAGAAATAAGTAAAAGTGTAAATGTTCTCATTATTTATAGTTTTGTTTTGCTAAAACTACCTATGTGCAACATGCTATGATTATAACAAATGCTAAGAATGCTTAAAGAAACCTAACAGATGTATTAATCTGATTTTCAAATGACAATTGTATTTTCTTATGGTTAATACTTTTTATTCCCCGAAAATGGAATTACTTTAAACTTTTAAACAACAGGATAAATGCCTNNCCGACGTAAGACATTACAGCAGATAGACGCAGATGTAGCAGCCGGTATGAGCGATGCTCATGCTGCCGGTATGAAACGTGTATTGGGTGTGCGCGATCTTACTTTTATGGGGGTGGCAGCCATTGTAGGGGCGGGTATATTTTCAACAATCGGCAAGGCTAGTTTCGAGGGTGGGCCCGGTATTGTTATGCTGTTCCTGTTTGTGTCTGTTGCCTGCGGTTTTGCGGCTATGTGTTATGCAGAGTTTGCCAGTATGGTGCCCGTATCAGGCAGCGCTTATACCTATGCCTATGTTGCTTTTGGCGAGTTGATTGCATGGATTATCGGCTGGGACCTGCTGATGGAATACGCCATCGGCAATATAGCAGTAGCCATATCCTGGAGCGATTATTTTACCTCATTGCTGGCGGGTTTTGGTATGAACATTCCTGAATGGCTGACGATGGACTACTGGACGGCGCAGAAAATGGGCAGCCCTGAAGCTACTGCCGCCTGGCTGAATGCCCCTGAAATTGGGGGTATGAAAATCATATGTGACATACCGGCTTTCTTCATCACGTTCATCATTACCTGGATAATATATGTAGGCATAAAAGAAAGCAAACGCAGCACAAATGCCATGGTGGTTTTTAAATTGGCGGTGATTGGATTGGTGATACTGGCTGGTATNNCCGCCCTGAAAACTGGTCACCTTTTATGCCCAATGGTATACGCGGTATTATGGGGGGTACTGCCGCTGTATTCTTTTCCTATATAGGTTTCGATGCTATATCCACTACCGCTGAAGAGTGTAAGAACCCTCAGCGAGACCTGCCCAAGGCTATGTTCAATGCGTTGATTATTTGCACCATACTGTATATCGCCATTGCATTGGTACTTACGGGCATGGTGGCCTATACCGACCTGAATGTAGGTGACCCATTGGCATTCGTATTCCAGGCCAATGGTATTGACTGGCTGGCGGGTATTATAGCTGTAAGCGCTATTGTAGCTACTGCCAGTGTGTTAATGGTATTTCAACTGGGCCAGCCGCGTATATGGATGAGCATGAGCCGGGACGGTTTACTGCCACCAGCCTTTTCAAAAATCCACCCTAAATACAAAACACCTTCATTCTCTACTATCCTCACCGGCCTGGTGGTGGGTATTCCCGCCTTGTTCCTCAACCTCGATGTAGTGGTGGATTTGTGCAGGGTGGGTACTTTGTTTGCCTTCGTGCTGGTATGCGCCGGTATCATCAGGCTGCAACAGCAAAGGAAGAAGCTGGCTGCGGAGGGCAGGGCCGATGAACTGCCGGAAAGCAGGTTTAAAATCCCTTTTATCAATAGCCGTTTTATNNATTACGGTTATACTGTACCAGCGCTTTGCCGATGGTGGAGTAGCCGGATTGTTCGACATGGACTTTAACTGCTGGAACTGTGTACGGGAAAAAATACCATTTATAGCGTTCGGTCTTATCTTCCTGGCTATGGCTGTACTTTCTTTCTTACGCAGCTATTCGCTGATACCGGTTATAGGCTTCCTGTGCTGTACATATCTGCTGTGCGAAAGTGGTACTTCCAATTGGGAGCGCTTCCTGGTATGGTTGGTTATAGGCCTTGTAGTCTATTTCCTTTATGGCAGGCACAAGAGCAAACTGAAGAAATTATAGGGGCGGCAAAGTCCTCCCTTCATATTCTTTCCAATTGATGTCTTTACCGATTGTTCCTTTAAAACGTCGCATCATCGACTCTTCCGCAGTAATAGAAGTAAAGTTGTCCATTCGCGCAGATTCCGGGTTAATAACAGGTTCTATCATATCGTATTTCCTCAATGAGTCAACTACAAATGGCATATGATAAATGGGGGTGCCTAACCTAGACCTGGTAAAGCTCCGTAATAATGCGGATTGTATCGGATCGGTAGCTAAAGCAACAACTTTAAAATTGTTTTCTTTCGCAACCAGNNAGTGCTATGCCTCGCCCTTGTTTCATAATATATATTTTCAGCAGGCACGCCGAGTGATTGAGCATACAACCCCATCACTTTTGCTTCGCTGTATGGAGAATACACTGCATTGCCGGAGAAAATGATATTCTTTGTAACACCATTTTTGTAAAGAATATAAGCCCACAAAACACGTGCTTTCATAATCGTATCCCAGCGTCCGTTTTCAAAGGGGATACCCGGCACAATAATAGCATCAAAGGTAACATCATGTTTTACCACCTCATTGTAGGCCTTATGGGGGCCTTTACTAACAGATATGCAGCCCGATATATATAGGGTGGAAATAAAAGCTATTGCAGCAAAGAAGTACTTCATCGGTTCTATGTTTGCCTGTTAACAAAAATATACTTCTGAAAGTTCTATATATAAATGTAATATACCCTTCAGCTTTATTGATAGTCCTTAACGATGCCTTTCAACTCATTCAGCTTCAGTAGTGCCTCAACAGGTGTTAGTGTGTTGATGTCCGTTTCTGATAATATTTTCTGTATATCCCGCAGGTCATCAGTCAACCCGTTGAAGATATTGAGCTGGTAGTTTCCGGCAGCGGGTTGTACTTTCTTTACCTTTTCGGTTGTTGAGTTCTCGCTGCCATGTTTTTCTTCCAGCAGGCTGAGTATTTCATTGGCCCTTTCCAACAACGACTGCGGCATACCCGCCATACGTGCTACCTGTATACCAAAGCTGTGCCGGCTGCCACCCGGTGCCAGTTTGCGCAGGAAGATGACTTTATTGCCTGTTTCTTTGTGTGTGATGTGGTAGTTGCGTACCCGCTCCAGTTTGTTCTCCAGTTCGTTCAGTTCGTGGTAGTGGGTGGCAAAC
>DINJ01000174.1:0-44532 GCA_002423665.1 Bacteroidetes bacterium UBA5543
GCGCCACCATACCTTATATAATATCCCGGTGGTAGTTGAAGTTCATTATCCAGTTTGTTTTTAATGTCCTCCACAAGCGATTTAACATCGCGGTTCCTTACATTGATACCTACATATATTCTTCTGTTGGTATTGTCCCTGCTGATTTGCATAGGGCCAGGGACGTAGCTTATATCTGCTACTTCTTTTAGTGGAATCTGATTGTTGTTAGGAGTTGGTATATAGAGTGTTTTAACATCATCAATATTTTTCCTTCCTTGTTCTTGCAGCCTTACGACAAGGTCAAATCTTTTTTCCCCTTCAAATATGACACCTGTCTTACCTCCGGAGAATGCTGACATTATTATCTTATTCAGTTCATTTATTTTGAGACCATATTGTGCAAGTTTACCCCTGTCATACCTGACCGTAATTTGAGGCAGCCCAGTAGTAGCTTCTACCTTCATATCTCCGACACCAGGTACGGTGCTGATAATCCTCCCCATTTCTTCGGCCTTGTTGGCAAGAATGTCCAAATCTTCCCCAAACAGTTTCACTGCAACATCCTCACGAACGNNTTAAAACGCATTTCTATGGGTTGTGTAAATTCATAGTTTATTCCAGGTATAACACTCACTGTTTGTTTGATCTTATGAATGAGTTCTTCCTTGCTATCTGTTGTCACCCATTCATCTTTTGGCTTTAGGATAATAAAGCAATCTCCTATATCCATCGGCATTGGGTCTGTAGGTACGTCAGCTACGCCAAATCTTGTCATGGCATGTTCTACTTCCGGAAATTTTTCCAATATTAATTGCTCAATCTTAGTTGAGCTTTCAATAGCTTCCGAAAGCGAACTACCTGGCTTAAGGATAACATGAAATGCAATATCGCCTTCATCCAGTTGTGGCATGAATTCCCCACCAAGCTTAGAGAATGTATACCCTGTAGCCACTAAGAGACATACTGACAGGATAATCACCAATTTTGATTTCTTTAGCGCTTTTCTTAATAGGGGCTCATAGACGTGTTCAATCTTTCCAACAATTTTATCTCCCCAGGATTTTTTATCAGTATTATTGACGCGCAGGAAAAGTGCAGACATCATAGGGATGTATGTCAGACACAGGATCATTACCCCTATCATAGCAAACATAAATGTTAAGGCCATAGGCTGAAACATTTTGCCTTCTACACCTTCTAAAGCAAGTATCGGGATAAACACTATTAAGATTATCAACTGTCCGAAAAACGCTGAATTCATCATCTTACTGGACGCATCATAGGCTAATTCATCACGTAATTGCTGGTTGATAACTTTTTTCTTTAAGATTTTCTCGTGCAACAAGAAAACGGTACTTTCAACAATAATAACTGCACCGTCTACTATGATTCCAAAATCTATAGCCCCCAAACTCATAAGGTTGGCCCATACACCGAAAATATTCATGAGGATAAACGCAAACAGTAACGAAAGAGGTATAGCAGAAGCAACTATTAAGCCACCTCTCCAATTCCCGAGTAGTAGTACCAATACAAATATTACAATCAATGCACCTTCCAGTAAATTCTTACTGACTGTACTTGTGGTCTCTTTAATTAAAGTATTTCTGTCAAGAAAGGATTCGATATGTATTCCTGGCGGTAATGACTTCTGTATTTGCGTTATGCGTTCTTTCACCCGCACAATAACATCGTTTGAGTTTGCACCTTTTAACATCAGAATCATACCGCCGACAGCTTCGCCTTGCCCGTCTTTGGTAAAAGCGCCATATCGCACTGCTTCTCCAAACCTTACTTTGGCAATGTCGCCAATAGTAACGGGCACGCCGTTTTTATTAACCACTACTATTTTTCGTATATCATCTAAACTACGGGCAAGTCCTTCTCCCCTGATAAAATTTGCATAGTGGTCTTTCTCAATATAAGCACCTCCAGTATTCTGATTATTTTGTTCAAGTGCGTTAAATATATCTGTAATGGTCAGGCCGATTGCATTCAACTCATCAGCCGCAACAGCGACCTCATATTGTTTTATCTTGCCACCAAAGGCATTGACCTCAACCACGCCAGGCACCATAGCCATTTGCCTGCGAATAATCCAATCCGGGATAGTCCTTAGTTCGGTAATCGAGTATTCATCTATATAAGTTGAGTCAATTTCAAGGGTATATTGAAATATCTCACCAAGTCCGGTGGAGATAGGGCCCATTTCCGGTTTCCCAAAACCCTCGGGAATGCTGTTGTTAATGTCATTGAGCTTTTCAGAGACCAATTGCCTTGGCAAATATGTCCCCATATCCTCTTCAAAGACGATGGTCACAACAGATAGACCGAACCTGGAAACAGAACGGATTTCCGATACACCCGGTAGGTTGGCCATAGCCACTTCTATGGGATAAGTAACAAATTGCTCAATATCCTCTGTACTAAGATTTGGAGACTGCGTAATTACCTGTACCTGGTTATTTGTTATATCGGGAACTGCATCAACTGGTACTTCTTTTAAGCTCCATATCCCGCCTATGATTAATGCAATTGTAAACAACCCGATAATCAGCTTATTCTTTACAGAATAGCGAATTATACTATTAAGCATGTAAATATTTTTGAAACAAACAATAGATTTAACCTGACCCACTTCAAAAGCAGGTACTGAAGATTATTAACCTATTTTAGGCGGCTGCCATATGCTAGTAAATACATCAGGAGGAAGTGAGAAAATATACATCCCGTTCTTAATGGCTGAAATCTGCATCAATTGATATGTAGATGCATCATCCCCTGATGAAAAAACCTTATGAACTGTAAAAAAGCAATCTCCTGAACAACTATGTTGATGGATAGGAGTGTGATTGCTGTCTTGTTCTGTATTATCTGGGCATTTTTCAGGCGAAGAGAAGTGTTGTTTTAAATAATCAATCACTCCTATTTTATGATGTAATTCGTTATGGTGGATATAGTGTTTGACTATCAAGGGTATTTCAAATACCTCAACAAGGTAGTCCTTGGGCACTATCATTGTTAATGACACCGATAAGACTACTATATATTTTAAGATATTCAGAATACTTGAATTTGCACACAAATATAAAGAAGAATTTTACCATACAAAAGTTAAACCTCGAAGCGTTAAAAATAACTTGAAAACCCAGCCTGGAAGCCAGCCGTTTTTGAATAAGGGTTACCAAGCAGGTCTGCCTGCCACTGATACCTGTAATTTAACCTTAAAACCGTCTCTGAGGATATACGCCAACTAAGGGACGGAACAACTGCATAAACATGGTCTGCGATATNNTCCAGTCAACATATTCAAGTCGAAAAGAAATATTTAATGTAGATTCATCAAAACCCAAAATAGGCTTTTTATAAAATGGTTGTACTATATCTAAAAATCCTCCATGTTGCCGATCCCCATATTGTTGGGAGTATGTAGCTGGGGTCTCAATGTTTATAACAGCTATCTCGGTATTTATATATGTTCCAGTTGCATTTATCACCGTATTCAGATCAATAGCAAATACATCTACCCGGTATTTCTTATTTAAGAGCAAGCCATCTTCTTCAAACTTATTGTAAACGCCTCCCATATACGAAAGTCCGATTTCAGCTACCTTACTGTGACTAACAGCTGCTTTAAGAGTTACCAGTGGCAGACCGTTAAAATTCTCCTCAAAGCGTTCTTCATTATCTTTTGCAACTGATAGTGCGGTTCTACCTTCACTATTATTGATAATTTTATCATTAAAACCGTTGGTCAGATAAGCCTCATAGGCAAACACAAAATCTTGTTTCGACTGTTTGCCGTAGATGCCGAAACCTACGTTACTCCAAGTAGCGGGCAACATTTCTGTAGATGATATCGGCCTATCAATAAACTCCCATTTAGGACCGTCATGATTTTGATTAAAAGCCCCTATTGGATTTAAGATTATACCTCCGCGCATATTCAATAGTGGATGAAACTCAATATCCAAAGCAGCAAACTCTATATTAATTTCCTTGGTTCCGTCTTCAAATTCTATTTCTGAAAGGAATTTTAGTCGGTCATATATGGTTGAAGCTACAAACAGCGTAAACCTGCGCATTTGAAATTGGTGGCCTTCTGAAACACCATCAGTACCTAAATGTTGCCAGTTGGCTTCCACATAACCACCCAATGATACAGGTAGCCTCCCAATAGACAAAAAAGGCCTGTTATAGACTGCATCCATATTTAACAAAGTGTCAGAACTGTTTGCAGGAGCCTGCCTTAAAAGTGTGCTATCAATCTGCGAAAAACATGGGTACGATAGCAATACGATGAAAGATGTCAGGAGTACTAATTTCATTATCCTTTCTTTTTCAGGTCAATAAAAAGTTGTTCATTTTCGATTTGTACAGGGAATTCACGTAGATTTTGAGCTGCAGGCCCTTTTGTAACATGACCGAGTTTATCAAATTCACTACCATGTGCCGGACAGGTTAGTTGGTTATCTGATACCTGTAATTCTGCACCTTGATGTGAACATTTAAGATACAAGGCATTATAAGTGTTGTTATCGGTGCGATAAACACATATCGGGTATTGTAAAATCTTGTTTCTGACAATTACATACGAACGGTATGAATTTTCTTTTGTCAAAAAGTCCTTTATATCAATAAATATTCCATCGCGTTTAATCTCTCCGGTAACATACTTTACAGGCGTACAACTTTCGAGCAACATGCTCAGGAAGCTAAGGCTGGCGCAAGAAATACAACTTGCTTTAACAAAAGTTCTCCTTNNTAATGAATTATACTTATTGCGGCTGTTTGTTGCTTCTCCACCGTGTAACATAATAGCCTGATGAATAGAGGTCGCTCTGCCATCATGCAATAAATAGTATGTTCCACCTTGCGAATTTTTAGATAAGCCCATACCCCATAACGCAGGTGTTCTCCATTCACCACTTAATGCACTCCCTTCTGTATATCCATCGTCAAGGCCTTCGCCCATGTCATGCAAAAGCATATCTGTATAGGGATGAAATGTTTTAAATGACAGTGCCTCAACTTTTGAATACCCTGTTTTTAGTTCGGGTATATGACATTTTGCACAGTCTGATTGTATAAATAATCTCTTGCCCTCTTTTACATTTTCGTTATCAGTATTTCTTTGCCGGGGTGTTTTTAGGGTTTGGAGATAGAATACTACATCATGGATGGTTTGGTTGCTGACCTCAGGGTCTTTTTCCAGTTGGTCATAAGTGTCATAAGGCTCATAAATAGATGTGATGCCCATATCCTGATTATAGGCCAGTACTGTCTGGTGCAATAAATTGAATGCAGCTGCTTTTTTCCCAAACCGTCCAATATATTTACCATTATTACTAATACTATTTACAGGTATATCAAGATATGNNCAGCCAGGGCAAGAATATCAGCATCTGTTACCGCTTCTAAATAGCCTAATCCTGTATTAGCTGGAGGGATGATCTTTGAATATGTTGCACCTGAAGGTATCTGTTCAGGTATGTATCCAGGGATAGCTCTATTTTGTAATTGTGGCCCACCTAAATGTAAAAACTTGTTGCCTGTACTATCATATTGTCCGAAACGGGTTAAGGTAGTAAATGGATGTCCCTTGCCGTCTCCAGCATGACAACTTCCACATGACGTTGACACAAATAAAGGGCCTAATCCTTTTTCGACCGTAAATACGTCATCGTTAAAAGCAATATCACCTTTCAAAAATTGCAATTGCTCTTCATAGCTCAAACCTTCTACCGGCCCGTCTAATATTTCTTCGTCATCTGGGGGCTTTGGTTGTAACTTGGAACATGAATAAATAGACAAAGAAAGCAGTATACTAAAAGCTAATATTTTCTTCATTTAGTGCTGGCTAAATTTATTGTTTAGACAAATCTAAAAATAATATATCACATAGCCAAGTATTCAAATGGTCATTAACCATTATATTGTAATAAATATCAAGTATCGTAATGGGGTTAATTAATTACTGGAATCTCCTCCGCCTGTAGCACGTCCTTATTTCCGCCATCACTATTGTGTATAAAAACAACAAATGAACTATGCGAGGCTTTCCATGAAGAGTCTAATGTGTACCTAATTGAATGTTCATAGACTTTGCCCGGAATAAATGGTTTTACCTTCTCTGGTACAGGAGTACCATATATAGGTGTAATAATATCCCTTAAAACATGCTTATGCACATACTCCTTTATTATTTCCAAACCATCTTTCTGAGCATCTATAATACTATCTTCAATGACACCGACAGTGTAGTTATGATTGGTTAATACTTCAGAAGTATATGCAAATTTTAATTTCAAAATAGCCTCTCTTGTAGAATCAGAATATGAAGACGCTAAGTGAATATTAACAGGAGACTTTTCGGAAGCTCTAACCTGAGCAGCATTTGGCCATTTGGGCGTACTGAACAACAGTTCTCCTGAAACTGCTGTCCTGTCAAAACTCGCTGCAGGAATTGCACTGATGCCATTAAATAATGTCTTACCTATATCTGTTGCATCGTCAGTACGAAAATCATACTTAGATAATAATTGTCCATCCTTTTCAACAGGAGCGGTTTGAGGATAATTTTTTATATGATAGGAAATAACTACAAGATTACCATTAAGTTGGTCATAGATACTTGCCATCAATTTGTGACCGTTAGGGCAAGGAGGGCAAGAAACACCTGTAAACTCCTCTGCAAGTACTTTTTTTGTTGCAGGATTTTCTATTGCTGTAGTGTAAGTTGTATCGCTACCAACTCCTAATGTCGAAGGAATGAGTTCAATGCCAGGCCCAACCTCAGTACAGGAGTTAATTAGCAAAATACCTGAGAACATAAATATTCTAAAGAAGGAGAGTTTATTATTCAACATAAAGATTATTTAATATAAGCTAAATTACTTAAATCAGATATTATTACTCAATCTATGTTATATTTATATAATCATAAAAATCTATAGTGTAGCGGATGCACAGGCTAACTGCTATTGCTCGTGAACTTTCTTCGAAGTTTCAATAATGAAAAAGCCCTGTGTCATTACACGGGGCTTCATAGCATAGTTAATATCTTATATATTATTGAATAATAACTTTTCTTAATTCTCTGGTTTTACTGTTAACAACCTCTACAGTGTATACACCGGGAGCGAAGCCTGATGTATTAAAACTTATAGTTTTATCACGAGAAATTGTACTGCCTACAATTTTTCCATCTATATCGTATAGTTTTATGCTTGTCTCGGAAGCATAAAATTTATTATCGAAGTGGACATACAAAATATCATGTGCAGGGTTGGGATAAACTTTAAAATCCGGTAAGGCAATATTGTCGTTTAAGGATGTCGGGACATTAGGGTTGTCTATTCGCACAACTTTTCTTTCGTTCCTGTTCACATACCATATCTTATTATCCCAATCTATACGCACACCCATAATGCCTATTGTTCCCGTGCTTATTTTACCTACTAATGCTGCTGGAGCAGATGAAACATTGTATATTAAAATGTCACCTGTAGCATTATCACTTACAATCATCTTGTCACCTCTTATATCTATACCACAGGGAGCTGTAAGTCCTGTAGATACCAGTACCTCAACAGTAGCTCCTGTCATGTTTCTATATTTTGCAAGTGGCTCTCCTGCAGTACTTGGCGCAGTCAAGCCACCGGCATCGGTTGCACTATTTGTTTTCATTCTGATGACACGGTTATTACCGCCATCTACGATGTATAACCAACTATTGGTTTTATCAAAAGCCATATGACTCGGTAATCCGTTCTTCCTTTTTACTGTAACATCTGAATATCTTAATATTTCACCATCAGCATGATCGTCTCCACCGACAATATGAGGTGCCTTAAAATCATAATGGCAAATATTTCCATTATAGCCATCAAACACCCAATATGCATTTCCTGCATCGTGAGCTATTCCCATCGCAAAAGGACTTTGGTGTAACATATCTAAATGACTCCCCAGTAATGTTGTAGGCTCCCAGTTGCTTTGCTCTAATCGTGCGAAAATAGAAGTGTCAGTTGACCATAAAGCAGGTCCCATAAACGTAGAAGTTGGGCTTGCTGTATTTTGAATCGCATGCACTGTTGCAAAGTTGCCGTTATCACCTATTGCTATGGCCGAGGAACGGGGCATAAAGTGACCAGCATGGGAATCTCTTCTGAATTCTGTGTATTGTGATGTTTTACCTGCATCAAAAATGATATTAACACTACCTGTGGCACCCTCATAATTCAATATCCACCAAGTGTTTGTACCTGGAATAAAATCCAGGTCTTGAGGGTTGAGAATTCCATTTGAAGCGTCAGCGATTACAGTAAATGTGTTTGTACCAGTTAAATACTTGTCTAAAGCTTGCCCGTTGACGCAAATGGAACAGCATAATGAGATAGCAAGGACAGATAATAATTTCTTATTCATAAATTATTGTTTTACTTTAAAAAAATAATTCAATAGGAGAATTTATTACCGTATTTGAAGTTTTGAACCTTTTAGGTAATAAAAAGCACTTACAATAATAACTAAAATATCAAACAAACAAGAACTCAAGGTAAGCTACTGTTTATATATACGCAAAACATGAATACAAAAAAAGCTATGACAGTTGTAGTTATGACACTGGTTATATTTGTAGCCTGTAAACATGATGCAAAAAATTTAAAGCCTACAGCAGAATATAGCAATTTTCCTGTGGAGGTCGGCAGAATATTTGAAACAAAGTGCGCTGTTTCCGGATGTCACAATGCGATAAGCTATACTGCTGCGGGTGACCTATTATTAGATACATGGGAACATTTATTTGATGGAGGAAGTAGCGGTGCTGTAGTAGTTCCTTATAGTCCTATTTTTAGTTCTTTGCTATACTTTATTAATACCAATGAGGATTCAGGGTTGGTACAAGAGCCAAGAATGCCTGTAAATGGCGAACCTCTATCAACTGATGAATATAAAATAATTAAGGACTGGATTGCTGCTGGCGCACCAGATGCGAATGGAAATATACCTTTTGCCAATGACCCTGATACGAGGCAGAAAATTTATGCTATACAACAAGATTGTGATGTTTTAACTGTTATTGATGCAGAAAAAAATGTTGTAATGAGATATGTCTCCATGGGAAAGCTGGCATCACAAGAGAGCATGAGCGATTTGCAAATCTCCCCTGACGGTAATTACCTCTATGTATGTTACTGGTTCAGTAGCATGCTACAAAAGATAGATACAAGAACTGACAAGGTTGTGGCAGAAATTGATTTAGGGGATGTTTTCTGGGGAGCTTTGTACCTATCCGATGATGGTAGTCGACTAGTGGTAAGTAATGATGATGCAAATACCATTACTGTCATTGATGCACAAACTTTACAGAAAATAAAGTCGTATAAATTTGACATGGTGCGGCCAAGAAATATCGCAGCTAACAAGAACTTTGACACATTGTATGCTACTTCCAGAACAGGAAATGTTGTGTATAAAATTTATGATGACACAATGCACAAGATAAGCATTGATGGTAAACCGATTAATACTGATATTTCTGCAACTACACCNNAATACTTCATTGCATGTTCTCAGTCTAATGAAGTACGAATATTAAATGTAACTACTGATGAAGTGCTAAAAGTAATACCTGTGGGTACTACACCTCAACAAATGGCATTATCAAAAAATAAGCCTTATTTATTCATTACTTGTCTTGACGACCCCGCCTCAGGTTTAAAAGCAAAGGGGTCAGTATATGTTATCAATTATGAGACGCTTGAGGTTGTAAAAAGAATTGAGGCTGGGTTTTATGAGCCTTACGGTGTAGCTGTAGATGACAAAACTGGTTCAGTATATGTCATCAGTAAAAACCTAACATCAGATGGACCTGCCCCGCATCACGGTTCTCCTTGTGGTGGTCGAAATGGCTATTACCAGGTGATTGACATCAATACGCTCGAACCCATAAGCGGTAAGCGCTATGAAATACTTACCAACCCAACAGCAATGCAGATACGTTTTAATTGAATGAATTAATAGTATGCAGATACCCAATTCTAACTCCTACCATATCCTATAATGTATATCACTAATTTACTGTCACGCAAATGCTGTAATAAGATGTTATAGCATTACCTGAAGGCATACGAGGAATTTTAGTGCAAAATTAAAGCCAGTATATAAAAAACTGTCCTCGGAATTTGTTCATATACAAACCAACGTTTGTACCTGAACAAAACAGGTGTAAACATTCTCTTTTTTAGCCTTCCGGTATTTCAATTTCTTGCTTAGAGCAAGGCTTTCAGCTATACTAAAACCACTCAATTTAGCCGTTAGGTCAAAAAATCTGTTCAAAGATAAACGTTGGTATACCTATGAACGCTTTAGCTGTCTGACGCAATGGCTACCACCCTGTTGCCAAAACATCAGACATGAAAAAAGCAATAACGTATTACCGGGTTTCTACAGAACGACAAGGTCAAAGTGGTCTAGGACTGGATGCACAAAAGCAGGCAGTCAAGGATTTTGCAGCACGGAATGGCTATGTGGTTATAGACGAATATGTTGAAGTAGAAAGCGGTAAAAGAAATGATAGACCAGGCTTATTAAGAGCCTTAGAAGTGTGCAAGACCCGGCAGGCAACCTTGCTAATTGCCAAACTGGATAGGCTGGGGCGCAACGTGTTGTTTATTTCAACACTAATGGAATCGAAAGTAGATTTTAAAGCTGTAGATAATCCTTACGCAAGCAAGCTGGTTGTCCATATAATGGCAGCTTTTGCTGAGCATGAACGGGACATGATAAGCGAANNCAAAGCGAAAGGACTAAAGCTGCATTGAAAGCAGCAAAAAAGAAAGGTGTGGAGTTAGGGATTAATGGACGATACGTTTTGTCAAAAAAGAACAGCCTAGATGCAAAGTTGTTCGCTGTGACTATGAAGCCAATTATCAAGCGATTGAATAAAAGAGGTGTAACAACCATGAGGGGTATTGCTGATGAACTGAATAAGCTGGAAGTGCCAACATATAGAGGTGGTAATAGAAAATGGCATCCGAGTACTGTTCATCAGCTTATTCAGCGAATAAAAGAAAGTGAAACACTTAAATAATCATAAATATGAAACAAGTACTACTGTTTACATTTACAGCACTTCTACTGCTATCCTGTTCAAAGAAGAACAACAACGCAAATTCCAATCCAGGCAATAACAATCCAGCGCCAAACAATTCACTGAATGAATATGAACAGATGGTTGTTGGGTCATGGGTGCTTGAACGACTTGTTGATAGCGTCTTTTATGGTTCAGACCCTGGTGAAGTCAAAGACGGGGTTCCTTATCCCTGCGGTCAGGACGACACGTATGTATTTAGTGCTGATCGTACCTATCATAAGGATGAAGGGTCTGATACGTGCAGTAAAGGCGAGACATACAACCAAGAAGAATGGGCGATAGACATGAACTCAAACCACTTTAAATACAAGCATGGCCCCGGCCAATTGTATGGTGACGGGACTTTCCGGAAAATTGATAACAACCATTTTGCAGTTTATGCCACACATTCCAGTTGGTTCAATTATTCGACAGTCAAAACTTATTACTACAAACGCAAATAATTTACGCTTATTAAATAGCAAGAACAATGAAACGGATAATCAAATTAATGACATTTTGCACCTTACTGGCATCGNNAACACCTTTAGAATTATTAAAAGGAACGTGGAAGATTGAATCTTCTATCAGTAATGAGGCTGGTAATCCAAGTACGTTACCTGATTGTTCTAAGGATAACCTTGTTACTTTCAATGCGGATGGAACTATGCTTGCAGACGAAGGAGCTGTCAAATGCGATAGCATGGATGCTCAAACCAGCACAGGTACATGGAAAATGACCAATTACCCTACGTTGGAATTTAAGCAAGATAATTCAACTGAATATACATTAGTCAAAGTAACTCAGCTCGATGCAACATACCTTAAATATGATATGCCTGTTGACTCTCGTACCTTTACATTCACGTGGAGAAGACAGTAAATAGAATTTAAGAGATAGCTTATATTTGAATTGTATAAAAGGTTTTCATGGTGATAGGGTTTATAGGGGCTTGCCTATTCTTGGGCAGGCTTTTTATTTTGCTATATACTAACTTGTACTATAGCGTATATTTAAAACCATGTTTGATCTTCTAAAACAATATCAACTAAAAGGCTCATTTACCTTCAGCCCAGACCAATCTTATAAAGATTGTTGCAATGCTCCTTCGGATAAAGGGGGCATTTATCTGATATACAAACTAGATGTCAGAGAGGGTGAATGCTTATTATATATTGGGGCAAGCGNNATCCAAATAGGTTTGGCGAGGACAAAAGGATCAAAAGATATATTGCCTTACCAAACCAAATGGAACGAGAGGGTATTTCTGCAATAAGGGTAGACTGGTGGGTCACCTATCACGAAAAACATCAGGACTTCCCTACTGATGTTGAAGCAATTCTCCGAGAGGAGTATATTCAAAAATATGGTTGCATGCCTTCATGGCATAAGAAATAGGCGGTCTAAAATTTCTTTAGCTTCATACTGCCGAATTGTTATATTTGATATAACAACCTTAAAATCATGCAAGTAATTTGCCTTGAAGAACAGGCCTTCTATACTTTACTGGAAGAAGTTGTTGCCAGGCTTAAAGCCTCTCATCAACAGGAGCACCCCCGATGGGTCAATCAGGATACTGCGATGCAGATGCTCAATATCAGATCAAGAACCACATTACAGAAAATGAGAGACGAGGGAAAAATCAGATTTTCTCAGCCTGAGAAACGTATCATTTTATACGACCGGGATTCTATTCTCACATACNNCACGCTAAAGAAACTTTCTAATGGAACATAATACTGAACAGGAACCGCACCCGGATTACCTGAAAGGGTTTAATGAAGGTTATTCAATCAGGGAACAATTCCCTGAACTGGCAGAAGCCATTAACAAGGCTTTTGAAAGCATTACTTCGGAAAGAGCTAAAGGCTTTCAGGCTGGAAGTGATGAATATATGCAAGAAAGAGAAAAAATAATGACTGTCCCCTGGCTTCAGCAATTACCTGACGACTATGATAATATTGAACCAGAACAAGAAAAAAGCCGCGACGACATAGAACCAGAAATAGAATAACCTTTATTCAAGCTCTATATCCATATCTTCCTTCTCCTGCTCCATATCAGGCTGTTGTTCATGAGTATCCATGTCCAGAAACACAACATTGAAATCATAAGGCTTGTCGGACTGTTCAGGCGTGACTCCTTTGTCCTGCTCTGTTAGCTTCTCTGCTTCCCTTTTTTGTTGCCATTCCTTCATCCAGCTTATACCCAGTTCCTGTGACCTATCTATATCATTTTGTGGTTCTTCAGGAGTAATCCCTTCTTTGGAAGAAAACCCCATATCTATAAAGCTCAATTGAAAATCCTTGAACTTATCTGGTGGGGGCAGTTCAGGAATTACGTCATGAGTAACTTGTGTGACTTCTGAGCCTTCTTCTAATTCATATAGCTGTTCATTCACTCTATCCTGCTCGTGAAGTTTATCCTCCAATTCAGCAAGTAATAAACCCTCAAACATTCTGAGTTGCTCAGCAGGAGTAGGAATGGATTTATGTTCCCCAAACTTTCGGTTAGACTCTACGAGGTTTCCGAATTGCTGTGGATAGCTGAGTTCATATTTTTCATTCTCTGCCACATACTCATTCCACTGAAGTTGTATATGCTTTATATCCGCCGGGTTCTCCAGTTTGACTAATAATTGGTCTATTTCTTTTGGCAGTTTAGCCATTGTAATTGGTTGTTTGTAACCGGGGATAATTTAACTAATATTCGTGATTTAAAATACCGTGTTTTTCCCGTTTTTTATTTGCAGTTATTTGATTATCATTACCATTACAAAATCATATTGCCTGAACACGACCCCGATTGATGAAAGCTTAAAGTTCGACCTGGACAAAGTCCTGATGGACATGTCCACTAAAGACTATCCTGCATCCTGGACAATCAGAGATGCGGTTGAAGGATTACAAATATTTGGTGGGATAGGTTCTGGAAAAACATCCGGCTCCGGCAGATATATAGCTCTTAAATACTTGTCCAATGGATTTGGTGGACTTGTACTTACTGCAAAACATGACGAAAAAGAATTGTGGCAGGAATACTGTTGTATTTCAGGCAGACTGGATGACTTGATCATAGTTGAGCCGGGTTCAGACAATTACTTCAACTTCATGGAGTATGAATCCGGTATTAGTGAAAACAAAAAGTCCTATACACTCAACATTGTTCAGTTACTGAAAACAGTGATCAATGCCAGTAGAGATAAAGATGCCAGCTCATCAAGGGAAGATTCCTTCTGGCAGAATGCTTTGGAAATGCTTCTTTCCAATACCATTGNNGACCTTTGTTTATTAGCATATGGGAAAGTCACAGTTTCATTGCTATACGAGATTGCACAATCTGCACCTAAAAAAGCAGGAACCAATACCACCAGTCAAACTACACCAAAAGAGCCTCCTGTATCTGCCCCCAAAGCATATAATACAGCCTATAATCTGGCTATGCAACGTGTACAGAAACAAGTGGAACAGTTCAAGAAAGACCTGCCTTATGATGTAGCCAGATCAATTAAATCAGATATTGAATTCACAAGACTAGCATCTGAAGCTTTACCCGATCTCAGGACTATGGGGTTCGTTAATCATTTCTTTGGGGATACTTATAAAAACATTGCCGATAAAACCCGTTCCATTATCGACTTNNGTCTTCTTAAAGACCCTACTTACTCTATGTTCTGTCGATATCCCTCGAATTTTGTGCCTGAAGACTGCTTGAAGGGAAAAATTATCCTACTCAACCTGCCTGTCAAAGATTATCATAAACTGGGACAGGATGTACAAATCATGTTCAAGTATATCTGGCAACGAGCCATGGAACGCAGGCGTGTGAAAGAAAACGGCAGACCTGTTTTCCTTTGGGCAGATGAAGCCCAAAACTTCTTACATGAACATGACGCTGCCTATCAGGCGACTGCGAGAAGCAGCCGGATAGCTACGGTCTATATATCGCAGAATCTACCCAATTATTTTGCCAATATGGGTGGGGAATCATCGGAGCATAAAGTCCAGAGTTTCCTTGGCACATTGGGCACGAAGATATTCCATGCCAATGCCGATATAGAAACGAATAAGTATGCATCAGAACTTGTCGGGCAAGCTTTTTTCAAACAAAACAATTTTTCCAATACTATATCAGGGCAATTTTCCACAACAGAAGGCTATCAATACGGGTTGGAATTTATTATGCGCCCGGAAGAGTTTGTCAGCTTGCGTACAGGCGGTCCAGCAAATAACTTGCTGGTGGATGGCGTAATGCATACGCAAGGTAAGCAGATTGCCAAAGCTGCTAACNNTATAAGAAAATCAGTTTCCCTCAGAATTTTTCACTTTAAAACATAAAAACCGCATGAAAAAAAGAAACAGTTACTACCATGAGGTATTTGGCAGGCCGGCAATGCTCAAGAAGGTATTTTTGAGTCTGTTCCTGGGACTATCATATTATTTCCGTGTGCCAATTGAAATGATAACCCGCCGAAATATGGGTGAACGATATTTCAATATCTTACTGACTGCTGTGTTTGGAATTGCATTTCTATATGTCCCGATATACTTCAGTAAAAACTATAATAATGACATTGATTGGGGACAGATATTCAGCATGTTCGGCACATGGTATATTTATACCGCCCTGTTTCTTTATTCAGCATATAAGCGTTGGCAGGAAATCCGCACCTACCCATCTGTTTGGGATTTAAAAAGATTCAGCCTATCTGAAGGCAAGCCACATCCATTCTTCTTCCAGCTCAAAATAGGTGGTAAAGAACTTACTCCAAGGTTTATTTCGGCAATTGTGGAGCCAGGGATATTTTTCGTTATCGGTCTTATACTGACATTATTACAGCAACCGATAGGGATAGTATTCCTTGTATGTTCTGTTATTTACGCATTAGGATATACAGCAGCCTATTATTTATCCGACCAATTTGTAATGGACAAGATAGATGAAATGATCTGCAATGAAGATATGCGTNNAGATATGCGTAACATCTTTGTGAACGATATAGGTTCTAAAAGAGGCTTTGAGTTTTCCGCTAAACGACCCAACGACAAGGAAGCCAGGCAGCAACTTTATGATGATTACATTGATGTTGAAAACACCAAAAACTATGAACCACAAGTGATGAATTAACCCCCTAAGCTGTGCTTAGGGGAGAAGTCTGATACAAATTGTTATACTGACATATACGAAATCAGAATTCTGACCTAACACAGCTCACCTGTGATTTACTACCACAGAACTCGAATCGGGACGAGTTTATCTCATAGGCTAATACAGGTAAAATCATTGCGAATGATCAGGATGATACAAAGCATGTCGGCAGGACATGCCAAAGCATATTATTCGGAAGCGTTGCTGAAAACCGATTATTATATTGATGGGCAGGAACTGAACGGGACGTTTCAGGGTCGGCTGTCAAAACGGCTGGGTATTACCGGAACGGTGGCTAAGGAGAGTTTTTTCGCCTTGTGCGAAAACCGTCACCCGCATACGGGCAAACAGCTAACTCCCCGGACAAAGAAAGAACGTAAGGTGGGTTACGATGTAAATTTCCACGTCCCTAAATCCGTGTCTGTTTTACATGCGTTGTCTAAAGACGATCATATTCTGGAAGCATTCCGCACTTGCGTAGCGGCGACCATGCAGGACATGGAGCGCCAGGTTCGGGCGCGGGTACGTAAGGGCGGCGTCTATGAAGACCGTAAGACTGGCGAGATGATCTGGGTGGATTTTGTCCACCAGACAGCTCGTCCTGTCGAAGGGTATGTTCCCGACCCTCACCTCCACGCTCATTGCTTTGTCTTTAATATGACCTGGGACGAAACCGAACAAATTGTCAAAGCAGGTAAGTTCAGGGAAATCAATAAAGAGCTGCCTTACTACCAGGCAATGTTTCACAAGCGTATGGCTGATAAACTGGTTGAGTTGGGGTATAGGGTTCGGGCAACGGAAAAATCATTTGAAGTAGAAGGCATTCCTAAAGAGGTCATTCAATTATTCTCCAAACGCACCGATGAAATCGGGCGTATTGCTAATGAAAAAGGTATAACCGATGCGAAGGCTTTAAGTGAATTAGGTGCAAGGACAAGAGCTAAAAAGCAAAAAGGCCTGACCATGGCAGAGCTTAAAGCAACATGGAAAGAACAAATCCGTTTGCAGGAAGCGGTGGCGATAAATACCCCTTCAAATGAGCCTATACGTTTTGCCCCAGCCAAAGAGATAAAGCCTGTCCCGGCAAAGACTGCTACAGAGTGTCGTGACTATGCCCTGAGCCATTGTTTTGAACGGGCTTCAGTAGTTCCCTTCTACAAGCTGGCAGAAACTGCTATTAAGCACGGAATCGGATCGGCAGTAAAAGCTGAGGATATTCTTGACCAACTCGAATCTACCCCTGAGCTGATAACTATTCAGGAAGGCAGTAGAACACTCTGTACAACCAAGGAAGTATTACAGGAAGAACAAAGGATGGTTGAACTGGCGAAAGCTGGCAGGAATAGTTTTTCGCCTTTATATGGTGACTTGCCTAAAATCAAGGCACAGGGACAACAAGGTGATGCCATACGGCATATCCTGACGACTTCCGACATGGTGTCTATTGTTCGCGGTGCAGCGGGTGCAGGTAAAACAACCCTTATGACCGAAGCGGTCAGGCATATAGAGCAAGCTGGCAAACAAGTAATTACTGTTGCGCCTACCGCCAGAGCCTCCAGGGGCGTGTTAAGGGATGAAGGGTTCAGCAAAGCTGAAACTGTAGCTACTTTATTAACCAATCCAGCGCTGCAAAAACAATTACAGGGCCAAGTGCTTTGGGTAGATGAAGCCGGAATGCTGGGCACAAAAGACATGGCCGCTTTGCTGGAAATCACTACCCGGCAGAAGGCAAGATTAATATTAGGCGGTGATACTCGCCAACACGCCAGCGTTGTGCGTGGAGATGCCTTAAGAATACTCAATACCGTTGGCGGCATAAAAGTCGCCGAGGTAGACAAAATCTACCGTCAAAAGGATGTGGCTTACCGGAGTGCGGTTGCCGATCTATCCAAAGGGGATGTATGGGAAGGTTTCAGGAAACTGGATACAATTGATGCCATTCAGGAAGTAGACCCTGCTCAACCTTACAAGCAGTTTGTTAGTGATTATATGGAGTCGGTCAAGGCAGGCAAAGACGTATTGGTCATCTCTCCAACCCATGAATATGGCGACAGGATAACCAGAGAGATAAGACAAAGCCTGAAAGAGGCAGGCTATATCGGCAAAAGAGAAATTGAGATTGAACGGCTTAAAAGCCTTAACCTAACCCTAGCCCAAAAGACTGACTGGCAAAACCTACAACTAGGATTAGTCGTACAGTTCAACCAAAACCAACGAGGTATTAAACGGGGTACTCGATGGGTGATTGAACATTCTCAAATGGGTGAAGTGCTGATCAATAACAGGCAGGGTACCAAACTGCCATTGGACATGAGCAAGCCCGAACAATTTGATGTGTACAGGGAAACAAAAATTAATGTTGCCAAAGGTGACAAAGTTCAGATCACCCGCAATGGGTTCGACTGCAACAGGAAGCGGTTAGATAACGGGCTGGTATTGGAAGTAATGGCCGCCACAAAAAAGAATGGCTTAATACTACGTAACCCTGGCAGTAAAGCGATTTATAGGGTCGAGTCTGATTTTGGCAATATCGCTCTTGCGCATTGCCTGACTTCTCATGCCTCACAGGGCAAAACAGTTGATGAAGTCTTTATTGCTCAACCTGCAACCACCTTCCCTGCTACTAATGCCAAGCAGTTTTATGTATCGGTATCACGTGCAAGAGANNTACATATCTAAAGGATGACAAAGCGGAACTACTATTCCGTGCCAGCCAGGCAGGTGATAGAGCCGGGGCTATTGAACTGGTGAAAGCACATCATGAAAAGCACATGGAGCATGTCATGATGATAGAGCGTGAGCAACAAGTCACCCCTGCCATTGAACATCAAGCTTACCCTGTTCAGCAAATAGAACAAACACAGAAACAAACTAACCAATACGAGGACTATGAGCCAGGACTTTAAAATCAGATTTGACGAATACCAGGAAAATGATCCAACATCAAAAGTGGAAGGGCAAGTTCATCCAGATTATTATCCAACTGGTGGTCATACCCGTAACCTTGCTTTTGTACTACCTGATGGACAACTGCAATTTTTCAACTATAGCTATCTTATAACCTGCTCTTACAACCAGAGCGAAGGAAAGATTTCACTTGAGTTCAGTACTCATACAGTAGAGCTAAAAGGACAGAAGTTGGAGCAATTGTTTTATGAATTGATGATGCAAACCACTAAAATTATTCGCTGTACTAACAAAAGATACAACGAGCTAGTAGAAAAGGATAAACCTACTACCTATGAAATCATCGTGATAAAAATAGCAGACTGATATTATCACAATAAAATATGTAGACAGGTCATTAAATAGCATAAATTCACATGTCTAATAATGAAGATTATATGCAGCAGGAAACAACGTTAAAAAAATCGCTATTGCCATTTTAGCAATAATATTTATTACAGCGACAATATTATTATTAACTGTATTCTCTAATCACTCAAGGATATCTTTCAGTAGTAAGAAAATTGATAGCAATGTTATCAAAACGCTTCTTGATACTGCTGAACATGAAATTTTTGCACAACCTTCTTCTAGGTTACCATTTGCGCAAGAAGCTCTTAAACTCGCAAGAGAAAACGACTATAAACGTCTACAGGCAAGAGCATTAACAGACATCGGCATAGCAAATACGTATTCCTCGAACTACAAAGACGCATTTATTGCATTTTTAGAAGCAGAAAACATCGCTAAACAACTTGGAGACAAACGCAACGCTATTAATGCACGACAAGCTATTAGTGCAATTTACAGACTTATTGATGACCCTTATATGTCATTTCACGAGAACTTGGCTACGATAAAGCTCGCTAATGAACTTAACGACACAAATTTAATTTTATCTGCGAAAGTGAACCAAGGTGAAGCTTACCTTGCACGAGCATATTACGTGGATGCATTAAGTGTATTTACAGATGCTAGCAAACTTGCTTATCAACAACAAAATAAACGTGCGCTGGGAGTTACTTTGAATGGCATAGCAAAATCATATGCAGGCTTAAATAAGTACGATTCTACTTTAAAATATAGTAGCAATGCTCTTCAAATCTCACTGGAGGCAAACGACCTAAAAGAGGTTGGCGTAAGCTATAATACCTTAGCTACAGTCTACCAAAACCAAGAAAATTATGACTCTGCTCTATCTCTATTAATTCTATGTAGAAATATCAGCAATTCTATAGGTGATGCTCGTACTACATTAACTGCTTATACAAACACAGCGAATATATATTTAGATAAAGGATTGCTCTCAAAAGCAGAAAACTATTGTGATAGTGCCATAGAAATCGCAGTAGCCATAAATGATCCAACAATGCAGAAAGTAGTGTATAAATTACAGTCCTTAATTGAAGAAAAAAAGGGAAATTATAAAAATGCTCTTACCTTAATTCNNTCGCATAGCAAGCTCAATAGATTCAAATAACAGCAGTGAAAGTGCAATTAAGAAATTCAACTCCGCAAAAAACAAACATGAATTTGAAGATATGCAACATCAAATAGAGCTTGATAAAATTGCAAATGAACGAACAGAATCGAAAATATATTACATAACACATTTGCTCATGGCTTTAACTGTTATATTAGCCCTGTTGCTTCTTTCTATAAAACTTCTAAATACAAACAAACCATTAAGTGCTTTGATAATGAAGGTACTGATATTGTTTNNTGGCTGTTGTTCTTACCTTGATATTTAATCAAATAACAGGAAAAATATTTAGTGAAATATTTAAAGGCCACCCAATAAGACTATTTATTGTATTGATAATAGATTACTACATAGTAAGCTTTTTACATCAAAAACTTGTCAAAATTCTACTTCCAAAGAAATATCAAAATGAAAGTGCAATTCGTCTTGTAATTAGCCATAAAGACAGTTAAAGTATAAATATTGTATGTCCGTATGGGAGCATAAATGTGACAAGCCAAAACATCCCGCATTTCAATAAAAATAAGGTATTGAAAATAGGAGTATGTATATTAGCTGGAGTCGGTATTATTGAGTATTCCCTGTGTTCTAAATATGGCTTTAACTCACGTACAAAAGAAAATACTTTGTGGGAAGAATACAAAGCAACTGTAGATTCATTAGACATAAAAAAGCCTGAGTATTTTCATCAGCCATATGTTCTTGATACAAACAGCTTTGATACAAGCACGACTCAAAATAGTATTTTAGTTCCAAAGTGCTATTGACCAATTTTAATTTATTTATTATTCTGTACTCTAATATAGAATTGCTGCAAAAGACGTTCATCTTCTGTAATACGTTCACACATCCTTGCAGCATCCGCATATACAGACATAGGATATTTGGGTTCAAAAAAAGCGGCTCGATGTACAGCATATCCTAAAACCGGAACTTGTACACTTCGCAATTCATCTAAACTCACATACCCCAATTCAGGGAAGCCCATTCCCAGGTCACATAGACCAAAAGCAATAGATTGATTATCAGGGTCTATTTCAGAAAGTAACCAGACACAATTTGTCCCTGGTAGTACGAGCTTAACAACAGGGGCGTGGTTTTTATCCGGTTCGTATCCGTTTTTCAGCAATTGCTGATATTCCTGGTCAGTAAAGAGCTTCATGTAATGTTCCTTTCATTGAGGTTGATGGTTACAAGTGTGGTACAACGCAGGGGATAGCGAATGAACAAGCTGTATTTTGGTTGGGCGGGTGAATGGCGAAGCCAGAGCGAAAATACTGCTTAGTGAAATGAGTGCCCGGAGTTAGCACTTGTAAGGAACCATCAGACCGTACTTAATGGATGGAACATTCGGGAAACAGCCGTGCTTTGAACAGGAATATGCATTGCAGAAAAACGGAATAGAAAAAGAACGCAGGTACGCATGTACTTACGCTCTTTTTCCAGAGTATATTTTATTGACCTGGTTGCGGCTGCAAGTGCCAGAGATAGTCTACAGCCTTAGATGCAGTGTTAGCAGCAGCGGTAACGAGGTATTTATTATTCTTGAGTGCAGTCAGCCAATTAGCGATATAGTTGGCATGGTCTTGACTTGGCTCTCTTGTGATTTCCAGTTCCGAACAAAGGAAAGCAGCACCAAGCTCCGCAACGAGTTCTTCGGCAGCATAAGTATAATCACCGAAACGATTACCGAATGAGCGATCTAAGCGGTTTGAATGGCCTGACCAATGAACTAACTCATGTAGTAAGGTACTGTAATAGTTTTCAGTAGCCGTGCTATGATCTGTGTCAATAAAAGCTTCTTTCTTAGGCATGTGGATTTCATCTTTAGATGGAACAAAACATGCTTTCTTGCCTTTGTGTTTAACAATCGCATTGGTATTTGTGATATAGCTTTCAACATGGTCTAATCGTTCTGCCAGTGGTTTTGACGGCAGAATGATTTCGCTGTCAGGTTGATAGCTATTGAGTTGGCATCGGTTGAATACAACATAGGATTTCATGAAAGGGACTTTCTTGAGTTCACCGTCCACTTCTTTTTCCATCATATCGTAATACACGACCATTGTGCCCTTCTCGCCTTTACGGATGCTTTCTTTTTGCTGGTTCCATTGACGAAAACTTGCCCACTCATTGGATGTAAATTCCTGGGCAAAGGATGAGCACCAGAGTAACAGGACATTGATACCGTTATAGCCTTTATTAGATACAATATTTTTAGGCATACGGAATGGATTTACTTCGTTACCGAGCCAAGGCTTTTGCCAAGGTGTCGTTCCTGATTCCAAATGTTCGATGATGGTATCCGTGACTTTCTGATAAAGATCAATGCGAGGCTTATTTTCAGTAGATGTAGTTGTAGTTGTAGTTGTAGTGTTTTGCATGGGTTTATGCCTTTCTGTAAGGGTTCATGAGTACAGGGGATTACAAAGCCGAAGGACTAGCGAGCTAACCGGCTGTAATTTTGGATGGGCAGGTGAATCACGCCGCAGGCGTGAGAGGAAAATTATAGTTGGTGGCGCGAGCGGCTTCGGCTAATCATCCTGTACCGCCTTCATTAAACCTTCCGAAAGGCATCCCATGCGAACATTTCCGTTGCAATTTCCCGCTTTCAGCCAGATGCCATTCATTGACATCCTTGTAGCCTGAATAGTGCCTATTCATAGGAATATGGTTGAGCCCCGGTTCAGTCTTGCAAAACTCATGGACAGTCGCTGTGACCTCTTTGCCAGTCGTATCGTTGCCCAACCATGAATAAAAATACCGATAGCCGTAAAGGCGGATATAAGCTGTCATATCATTCAGGCAATCATAGCTGTTCAGAATAATGCTATCGCCGTTAAACATCCTGTCATTCCGCAAAAGAACTGCGGATAAGTAATCGAACATATCCTTGAACAGGTGGATGGTTTCAGGCTTGTGGTGCTTGCCCCTGACAAAAGTAATGGCTCGTTTACCGATATGGGCTTTCTGCAAAGAGTTCCGAATGACAAAGCCACCATCTTCATTTTCAACGCCCAATGCGACAAAACTCTTGCCATTGCAGGTATTGAGTATGCTCACCTCTTTAAAATGTTTCTGGGCCACGGCAAAGGGAATACCCCTGCTCTCCTCTGCAAATCGAATTAGCAAAGGGTCGGATAGATAGCTATCCTCCTTCATCTGGAATAAGGAGTCAGCCTCTGCATACGACAACGCAATAGCCGGAATGGTCAGGGGTGTAAAGGATTGTCCTACCATGTTCCGAAGCCAGCGGAGTGCATCCATAACGCTGTAGTTCAACCCCTCATATCTCAGATAGGTAGACACCAAAGTGATAGTATCACCCTCCTCGTTGGAAACAGGGTCAATCCACGTGTTTCTTTTAGGGTTGACTACCAGCATGGATTGTCTGTCGGGGCTGAACGGTGACCTGTAAAGGTCAAGTCCGTTTAATGTCGGAGCAGGTAGTATCCCCATTACTGCAAATATCCGGCGCAAGGGTATGGCTCTGGCTTGTTCAATATCCATGGTGCAACTTTCGGTTTGAATGAAAAAAACTGACGTTAGAACGCGCTAAAGCGGTGCTGTTCTAAAAAAGCATCCAGATATGATTTGCGGTAACGGACGCTACGGCCAATCCTGATAGGCCGTAAATCATAGCGTTTGGTACTATCCCACATGGCTAATGTGTTATAGCTGTAGTTGATATATTTTGCCGCTTCCTTTCGGTTCAGTAATGGGTCACTATTTAAATTATTCATCAACACACCTTTTCGTTGTCGGTTTAATCAAAACGGTGTGCTTGATATGCGAAATGAATATGCGTTGTCAAAAGAAAAACAAAAAAAATATCACGATGTATGAGCATATAACTCAATGCCTACTATCGTACTCTGTTGATTAGGTATTCTTACGGATGGGTGTTAATTACGATGCAGAATTTTCCCCATCGATTTTGCGAATCGGTATACTGCCGTTCGACAAAAGGAGTTCACAATGAAACAAACTGATACCTTGACCGAAGAAAAATTCAATGCTGCTTATCAAATTATTGCAGCAATCGTAACAAAGTACGGCGACAAATACCTGCCTGTGTTTAAACGTATGCACGAAGAAAAATTGCAAAGACGGGCAAACGCAGATTTGCAAATGATTGCAAAATCTGTCGCATCACAAATAGAGAATACGTGATGCAAGTATTCAACATTTCCCATCAGCAGAGACAAATCTTCTTCATCCATTTCATTTTCTGCTCTAGTGACGGACCGTTACCGTAGGATGGCCTATTGAATTTATGGCCCATCAAGGCAGTCTGCACCCTGTCCGGTGCATCTACAGCTAAAATCCTGTCCTGGAAGCTGTGCCGCAATGAATAAACGGAATGCTTCTCAGTTGGGAACAGATTATTAGTCCGTAAAAACTTGTTAGCATTGGTCGTCAGGGTGTCGGAACGATTGCGATAATGGGAAAACCCCTCCGGCATTTCCTGCAAGGCTTTTAGCGCATAGCCTGTAAGTGGGATTTCTCGTTCGCTATGGGATGTCTTGAGCGACTCCTCCTCGCCCCGGTCTGTTATATAGATATGCGGAACTTCAGCATCCAATCGGATATCTTCCGCTCGCAGTGCCAGTAATTCTGAAGGTCGTGCGCCTGTTTCCGCCATGATAAATAGCAACCGTTTTATTTCGACATGCGTATTGTCAATCTTATCGTTATTCAGTAATTCAATGATTTGCTCTGTTGTAAAGGGCAGCCTGCTTTTCTTATAGGTATTCTTCAGGAATATCTTTTTGAATAAATGCTCAATATCCAGTTCAAGTTTCATGTCGTCAGAAACTGTCTCCAAGATTGCCCTTAGCTGGATAAGGTTTTTATTGGCGCTATCCCTGTTCTTTTTCTCGGTTTTAATACGGTCTAACCACCAATCGCGAAAGGCTACAATATCTGCCCGATTAATGTCTTTCAGATTTTTGTTGCCGACAAGAGCAATGAAATTTTCTACGGCTTTACGGCGTGGATTTTTCCACTTCTTCACCTGGTGTTCAGATTTGTCTATAACTTTGTCTTTTGCCAGTCCCCAAAACCGCTCCAGGGCATCACGGAGGGTGATTTGTTGTTCTGGCTTGGCACCTAAAGCAGCTTCTACCTGTTCACCTTTCAGGTCTTTCAATGCCAGCAGCCGTTCTACTAGTTCCAGCAATGGTAGTGCAGCTACAGTTGACATGGGCTGGTAAGTAAACCCCATTTGCCGGGCTATACGCACCACTTTCTGAAAGTGCCTGTTGTCGTGACGTTGACCACCAGCGACTAACCCTTTCCAATAGGCTTCAACCTGTTCGTTATAGAATGCCGCCTTTTGCCTGGCCTCATTGCGGCTATCTGTTTTCAATGACACACGCACATATTTGCGAGGATCAAATTCACGGAAAGTTTCCGGTACTCGGCGGTTATAGTAGTAACGACCTTTAATTTTGACGACATGGCTCATGATTTCACCCAAAATGTATTCGATTTTGTGTGATGATTTATCACAAACACAAAAAGCTGCGGTAAAGAAACCGCATTTTTGTGTTTGTTTTTAAGAAGATATATAACCGTATAAGACGGTAAAATTGGTGCCTGAGAGAGGAGCATTTTTATCCTGTTATGATGGTCATTTTTCCTTATTTATTCTATACTTACTACGATGACAGTTTTTCGATGTATTCAATTTTGACATCAAAAATGTATTCGATTCATGACATATACCTACTATCATATTCAATCATAGTCAACCAATTACCGCAACGTATATTATTATAGAATTCCATACAGGAAAACATGATTGAAATCATGTTAAGTAAGGCACATGCTATGTAAAGTGCTAATGGAATACTAAAGTTGAATACAAAAAATGTTGTACCTATATTGTACCAAACAAAAAAGCCGACCTCGAAAGATCGGCTGTAATCCGTGCCCCGGGCNNCTTGGCAAGGTGATGCTCTACCAGCTGAGCTACTTCCGCATAGGTGTTAAGAACTTTGGGATTGCAAAGATATAGGACAATCAGGAAATTGCAAAACGATGGAAATATATTTCTTTTTATGAGAAGTAGGCATTGAAACTCAGCAGTTTAAAATTAGCATACAGCCTGTGTGTATATTACCTTTGCCAGGCATGGCCACATCGAAACTGACGACGCTAATATATAAAGACCTGCTGCTGGAATGGCGGCAAAAGCATACTTTTTATGGCGTATTGTTGTACGTAGGGGCTACTGTATTTATGGTATATATGATGAGCGGGCAACCTGAAGCTAAGATATGGAACGCCCTGTTCTGGATTACCCAATTATTCATCGCCGTTAATTCGGTGGCGAAAAGCTTCTTACAGGAACACCCTAACCGCTTCCGGTATTATTATACTATAGTCAAGCCATCGCACTTTTTGCTGGCCAAAATGGTGTACAGCACCCTGCTGATGGTGGCTGTGAGTAGCATAGCATTGCTGTTATTCAACATTATGTTGGGCGCTCCCCTTGTACAAGTGGGCTTATTTGTTGCAGTTACCGCAGTTGGTAGTATCAGTCTGGCGGTAATCTTTACATTCCTGTCGGCCATAGCTGCACGGGCGCAAAACAACTCGGCACTGATAGCCATACTAGGCTTTCCGCTAGCTACGCCTATCCTTATGATACTNNATTCCCGTTTCTGTGGCAGGAATAATAATATCTTTTACATTTGCTGAAATTTTTAATTAAGCCCATGCGAAAGTCCTGGTGGAAAGTAGCTTGTGTTGTCCTTGTACTATATGCAATCATCGGCGGATTACTGATGCCTGTCCCCCGTCAGCACATACTTAATGAAACTATCCGTAACCTGTACTTCCACGTTCCTATGTGGTTTACAATGATTCTCCTTTTCACAGGTGCATTTATATATGCCATTAAATACCTGCGCACCGGCAGGCTCGAATACGATATCAATTCCGTTGCACTCACCAAGGTGGGAATCTTCTTTAGCATACTGGGTATGATAACCGGTATGGAATGGGCTAAATATACCTGGGGAGAACCCTGGAGCAATGACCCTAAGCAATTGGGCACAGCTATATGTATGCTGATATACTTCGCCTATCTGATACTACGTGGCGGGCTGAGCGATGAAGAAAAGCGTGCCAAAATAAGCTCCGTATACAACATTTTCGCCTTCGCACTGATGATACCACTGATATGGGTGCTGCCCAGGATGGTAGACTCGCTGNNGCTGGCTATTGCCGCGGCTACAGCGCAGGAAGGCCAACCCGAAATGGCTGATGCCATGCGTACAGATGGTAAAATATACGTTGTTGTTTTAGTATTAGCCACTATCTTTGCGGGGATTATTGCCTACCTGGTGAGGATTGAGCGCAAAATCAACAAAATTGAGAAAAACAAATAATCATTCTTAACAAAACAAAATCATGGGAGAAGCAACAGCAGCAGCTACAAATACAGCCCATTACAGTTTCTTTCGCGGCGTAGAGCAGAACTTTGACAAGGCCGCAAAATACACCCGTTTCGAGCCCGGTATACTTGAGCAAATCAAGTCGTGCAACTCTGTGTACAGGATGAAG
Source organism: Bacteroidetes bacterium UBA5543 (assembly GCA_002423665.1). Lineage (GTDB taxonomy): Bacteria > Bacteroidota > Bacteroidia > Chitinophagales > Chitinophagaceae > UBA5543. The sequence continues at coordinate 28,276 of DINJ01000174.1, forward strand.
TTCCCGGTACGTATAGGCAACGAAATAGAGGTAATAGAAGCATACCGTGTTCAGCACTCACACCACAAGCTGCCTTGTAAAGGTGGTATCCGTTACAGCATGGATGTAAACCAGGATGAGGTAATGGCATTGGCGGCTCTCATGACATATAAATGTGCTATTGTAAACGTACCATTTGGCGGTGCCAAGGGTGGTATTAAGATAGACCCCAGAAAATACTCTGTTTTCGAACTGGAAAAANNCCCGGCATCGACGTTCCCGCCCCGGATTACGGTTCAGGCGCACGCGAAATGAGTTGGATTGCCGATACTTATGCTTCCCTGAAACCCGGCGAAATAGATTCATTGGGTTGTGTAACAGGTAAGCCTGTAACACAAGGTGGTGTACGTGGCCGTACAGAGGCTACCGGCCTGGGTGTGTATTATGGTATACGCGAGGTATGCTCTATTGCAGAAGATATGCAAAAAGTAGGCCTGACTACAGGACTTGCCGGCAAAAAAGTAATAGTACAGGGATTGGGTAACGTGGGCTACCACGCCGCTAAATTCTTCCACGAAGGTGGTGCTACAATTGTAGGCCTGGCAGAATACGAAGGTGCCATCTACGACCCCAATGGATTGGATCCTGACAAAGTAGTAGCTTACCGTAAAGAAAATAAATCAATCCTCGGCTACCCCGGCGCTACAGATGTGCCCAACAGTGCTGATGCGCTGGAAATGGAATGCGACATACTGATACCTGCCGCACTGGAGAATGTTATCAACGGTGGTAACGCAGCCAGGGTAAAAGCTAAAATAATAGGTGAAGCAGCCAACGGCCCGCTGACGCCTGAAGCTGACGAAATACTGCTGGCAAAAGGCTGTATCATCGTTCCGGATATGTACATCAACGCAGGTGGTGTAACCGTATCATACTTTGAGTGGTTGGAAAACCTGAGCCACGTACGTTTTGGCCGTATGGATAAACGTTTCAGCGAAAACCAGAACACGCAGATACTGCAATCAGTAGAAGCGTTGACGGGCAAAAAAGTAACTGATATAGAGCGCCGCCAGATATTGCACGGGCCTGACGAGGTAGACCTGATATACTCAGGCCTGGAAGATACAATGATTGATTCTTACCACGAGATACGTGATATGATGATTACACTGGGCATTAACGATATGCGTACCGCAGCCTTTGTTGTATCTATCAATAAGGTGGGTGTGGCTTACGAAGAACTGGGGATCTTCCCATAGTAGTTCTCTAAAAAAACAGATAAAAAAAAGGCTGCCGATTGGCAGCCTTTTTTTTATCTGTTGAATACCAAGCAATTGTTTCCGGGATTTTTTTATTTTTACTACATAAACTGCGCAGCAACGCGGTATATGCACATGCCAGCAACTGAAACCAATAACGAAGAGCTTAAAGCTCTGTTCAACAATGCCGCTCTAGGTATACTTACCGTCAACCAATATGGCAAGATTGAATTGGCAAATGACTTCGCCATAGGGCAGTTTGGCTACAGCCTTGAAGAACTGCAGGGTAATTCCATTGAACTGCTGATACCTCAGCGCTTCAGGGATAAACATGTAGAGCACCGGGATGGCTTCCTGAACAAGAAAAGCCAAAGCAGGCCGATGGGCGTGGGTATGGATTTGTTTGCCATAAAAAAAGATGGGACGGAGTTCCCGGTGGAAGTAAGTATCAGCAGCTACGAAACCCCTACAGGCAAATATGCCATAGCCTTCATCAATGATATTACAATACGCAAAGAGTCGGAACTGGCACTGAAAGAACTGAATGCCCAACTGGAGCAGAAAGTAAAAGACCGCACCCNNTTAGTACCATACTCTCCTCGGCATACCTCGTATCGCGTTACCAGAAATCCGAAGAACAAGACAACAGGGACAAACACGTGTCGCGCATTGTATCATCAGTAAATATGCTGAATGATATATTGAACGACTTCCTGTCGGTAGGCAAGATAGAGGAGGGCAAAATACAGTTGCGTATTACCGAGTTTAATATCAAAGAACTGATTGACGCTATTATCAACGAAATGCAAACCATACTTAAGCCCGGGCAGATCGTCATGCATGATTACTCTGGTAATGAAATGGTCATGCTGGAACCATCGTTGATAAGACATATAGTGATGAACCTGTTGTCGAACGCCATTAAGTTTTCGCCGGAACATTCATCCATAGAAATAAATTGTGTACACAAGCCCGGGCAACTGGTGCTGGCTGTACGCGACCACGGCATGGGCATATCTGAAGAAGATAAGCAGCACCTGTTCGGGCGCTTCTTCCGCGGCAGCAACGTAACCAATATACAGGGCACGGGGCTGGGGCTGCATATTGTTGCCAAATATGCTGAGCTGATGAACGGAACGATAGTTTGCAACAGCACGCTTAATAATGGCACTGAGTTTATTATTTCATTTGACTTGAATAAAATTGACAATGAAAACGATATTGTTAATAGAGGATAACACGGAAATACGTGAGAACCTTGCCGAGATTCTGGAACTGGCTAATTACAAAGTATTGACCGCCCCGGACGGCCAGGCAGGCGTGACGCTGGCTGTTCAGCAGAAGCCAGACCTGATTATCTGCGACATTATGATGCCCGTGCTGGATGGCTATGGCGTAATACACATGCTGCAGAAGAACAAAGACACGACGAATATTCCGTTCATTTTCCTGACAGCCAAAGCGGAGCGTGCTGAGGTAAGGAAAGGCATGGAACTGGGCGCTGATGATTACATCACCAAACCCTTTAACAGTACGGAATTGCTGAATGCCATAGAAAGCAGGCTAAAAAAAGCAGAACTGCTGAAACGTGACATACCCGCAGACATGAGCGGCGTCCAGACACTCATAAGTACATCTACCGGCAAAGACCTGCTGAAAGAACTGACAGAGCTACGCAGCACGAATGTTTATAAAAAGAAGGAAACCGTATACAGTGAAGGCTCAAGGCCGCACAGGTTATTTTACATAGAACGTGGCAAGGTAAAGACCTATAAAACTAATGATGACGGCAAGGAATTTGTAACCAACATATACGGCGAAGGCAGTTTCTTTGGGTACAATGCCCTGCTGGAAAACTCGCTGTACAAAGAGTCTGCTGAGGCGCTTGAAGAAACAGAAGTAGCACTGGTGCCCAAGGAAGACTTTGAGAACCTGGTGAACAACAACCGACATGTGATGCTGAAGTTCATACAACTGCTGGCCAATAACGTAGCCGACAAGGAAGAACAATTACTTAAATTGGCCTACAACAGCCTGCGCAAGCGCGTAGCAGACACCGTACTGGAGTTATACAGGAAATACCAGCCTGAAGACCCGGGCAAAACTTTTGCCATAGACATCAGCCGCGAAAACCTGGCCAATATTGTAGGTACCGCCAAAGAATCAGTGATACGCACCCTAAGCGACTTTAAAGACGAAAAAATGATTGATATTGTAAAGGGAGATATTATAGTGCTGAATGAGAAAAAGCTGCAAAACCTGCTGAATTAGGCCGCAATTTCTGATACAAAACTATTAAACTGGTCTTTGACTGCGGAGAACTCTTTTTCCATGCGGTACACGTCTTCTTCCAGTTTATTGCGCTCCAGCATATAGCCATTTCTTTCTGGCTGAACAGGCACAGCTTTTTTGCCCAGGCGGGCTATATCGCGCCTCAGCAGTGCTAATACGGTGTCTTTATCAAGAAACAAGCCCTGGAAGTATTCAGCCTTCTCCAGTTGCTCTTTGCTCATATCTCTTTGTAGTATGTCTATCAGCCTGTTTTTCAACCACAGGTTTTCCAGCCGCAAACGCTCCAGCGTTTTCAGCCAGCCCTCCTGTTCCTGGTTAAAAAGTTCCTCGCTTGTATTCATTATGCTCAACCTCATCTGCTCCGTAAAAGCATCATAGCTTCCGGATGTAAAAGTATTTACAGCAAACCGCTAAAATGGAAATATTCGTCAGGAATAATGGTGACATTTGTCATTTGTAACAGATTAATTTTCATTCCATCTGAAACAAAAAGCCCGGGCTATAGGCCCGGGTAATATCCTTGAAGCAATATTTATCTGCTAATGAGTCTCGAAATTACCTGTGAGTTTAAACAGGTCGGAACTGTCGTTGCGGAAATTGGCGTTGACGTTATAGCCATTGCCTACCTCTTTCCAGCTGATGTTAATGAGCGGGTGTACATCGGGGGTAATCAGTTGCAGGAATTTTACCTGCCCTGCATCACGCATCCACAGGTTAGTGTCTGTCTGTGCTTCCAGCAGTTCCTTTACCATCTGCATCATACATACACCCGGCACAACCGGCTGGCCGGGAAAGTGCCCCTTGAAGATATCGTGCTGGTCGTTGAATACTATCCGGCAGGATACACTGTTTGGTTCCCTCTGAATGTACTCTATCCTGTAAAAATCATTCATTAACATTGCGCTCTATTTTAGTGAGTGATATGGTAAAGTTGGCTTTATGATGTTTGAACAACACTCTGTCAGGCATAGCCTTCGGTGTTGTTTTCCCACCTATTTCAACTGTCACTATAGTTTTTCTATTGTCTGCATTTTCAATTTTCACAAGGCGGTTATCATCTACGGTATAGTACACATAGCCTTCCTCCCTATTAAGACGATACAGCTGCCCTTTACCCCTATCCTGCCCCATCAATATCTCCGAGTTTTTATCCATGCCCATCATCAATAGCATCTCCAGGTCTTTTCTCAAAGTCTTCTTTACCGCCTCCTTGTTCAACTGCTCCATCATCTGCCGCACCTTGAAATTCCCATTCTTATCCCACTCCATGTCGAAAAAGGCAATTCCCATCTCGTTTTGGAATATAGCACGTTTCGTGCCATTTTCTAACTGCTTGAAAAACAACACACCACTTAGGTGGAATTTTTTAAATATAAATCTACCATCGACGATGCAACGGTATAAAACGCGGTCATATTCGGGCTGAAAACGATAAACGGATTCCCGAACGGGTTGTTGCTGCAGACCCTTGTATGGAGTAGCGCAAGAAGCGAAAAACAGTATGATGAGGCTACTTAACCTTAAATAATACTTCATTAAGCGATGAATTATGCTTGGTATTGTAAAATTCCATGGCTGTAAAATCCCCCCCCACTTCAGTCATCACCAGCTTCACCACGTCCATACCTACCTTGTTCATATACACATCTATCTGCTCAAAGAGTTTTTTCATATCGGCAGTAGCAGGCACCAGGCTCAGCAGGTATCTACCTCCGTCTTGGTACGCAGTGGTCTTAAAATCAGGATTTGCGAAAACTGTACCCTGCATACAATCTACCATCACACGATTGACTGACTGCATCATTTTGCTGTTGCCGGTGTTTATCTTATTGGTCTTCTGCTCGTCTTTTACCAACATTTTGCTGCCGTTCATCACCATCAGGTAGTAGTACGGTTCGGTATATTCAATACGCACCATACCAGGCTTCATGAAGAAAAACTTACCCTTTGAATGGATTTTTTCAGCCAACAGCGAAAGGTTTTTTACCTGTTTGAAATCGCTGGATATGTTATTAAGTCCTGTATTGGCTTTTGACAATTCAGCTTTAAAAGAAGTGATGTCTACGAGTTTCTTATAACCGGCAGGTTGTGCGGAAACAGTATAGGATAATAATATCAATAAAAGAGTAACAATATTACGCATAAGCCTGAACATCCAGCAGTTGGTCAACACGTACAAAAGTAAAACCCTTTTTCCGGGCCTCCCTGATTAAATCAGTTAAAATTTCTCGTGTTATGGGCACTGAATCATGCAGCAGGATGATGTCACCGCCTGATAATTTGTTAATTATCTTGTTTTTCAGCTTTTCACCGTCTTTAGCCATAGTATCAAATGTCCGCAAACTCCAACCAATTGATGCCATTCCTGAGCTTTTCAATGCCCTGTACAGGTTAGGATTTGTAATACCGTATGGCGGCCTAAACATATTAGGCTCTTTGCCTGTCACCTTACGAATAAGGCTATTGCATTTCTCCATTTCAGTCAGCATTCTTTTCGAGCTCATCCAATCAAAGCCGGTTGTATGGTAGTAGCTGTGGTTACCTACTATATGCCCTTTGTCGTGCATACGAAGTGCCAGTGCCTGGTTTCTTTCAATATTCCGCCCAATACAAAAGAAAGCTGCTTTTACCTGCTCCTTTTGCAATATATCCAATATTGCTTCTGTTTCCGCATTAGGCCCGTCATCGAAAGTGAGGGCTATAAAATGTTTGTTATGTGCCTTGTTGTACGAATGGAGGTAGTAATTCCACTGAATTTGTGTGACACCGAAATACAATAAAACAATATATGCCAGGCTTAGTACCGGCAACCAAAGAAAACTGATGAAACCACTAAAATACAGAAATGTTGCTGCAGCCAGCACGGCTACAAATAACATCGCTATGTATTGAAAAGGGCGCAAACGNNATGCTTCTGCTGCAGCCACATCTTCAGGCGTGTCTACGGCTATGCTTGTATGTTCTGCCAAAGCCATCTTTATGGGCATTTGATACTCAACAAAGCGGTTACATTCCAGTTTTTCAACCAGTTCCAGCGGTGAGGGCTGCCATGCTGCAAATTGTATTAACGCGTCTTTTCTGAAAGCGTAAATACCAATATGTATATAGTAAGTATGGTCTATTGCCGTATCCCGCAGGTAGGGCACCGGGCTGCGTGAAAAGTAGATGGCATAGTTGTCAGGACGCAACACTACTTTTACTTTATTGGGGTTATTTATTACTGCCTGGTCTTTGGTTGGCTGCACCAATGATGCAGCTTGTACATCAGCTCCTTCATCCCCCTTAAACAGATCAATGAGTTGTTGCAGCGGGTGTTTTTGTATAAAAGGTTCATCGCCCTGAATATTTATCACCACATCAGCAGCTATATCAGCAGCCGCTTCTGCTATCCTGTCTGTCCCGCTTTCATGTTCTTTTTGGCTTCTCAAAACCTTGCCTCCTGCTCTTTCAACTTCCTGCTGAATTTCATCGCTGTCAGTCACTACTATTACTTCGGCAAATAAACCTGTACTAACAGCAGCCTCGTATGTACGTGTAATCAATGCCTTGCCTTTAATTAGGGTCAGCATCTTGGCCGGAAACCTCGTAGAGCCAATCCTGGCGGGTATAAGAGCTACTACTTTCATGTTATCGTTTTTGAAGGCAACCGGCTATTAAGAAAATCCAACCCAAAATGAAAAATAAGCCGCCAAAAGGTGTAATCAATCCAAAACCACCTAAACCAACTTGCCCTCCCGATTTGAGCATCACCAACATGTATAGAGAACCACTGAACAGCACTGTACCAATCATGAAACAAGCCGCAGCCCATTTTATCACTTTCGCGGGAAGATGCCCGTATATCAGTCCCGTAGCCAGCAGTGCAAGGCCATGATACATCTGGTAACGGGCGGCAGTTTCATAGGTCTGCAGCAAATCAACGGATAGTACTGTTTCCAAGGCATGTGCACCAAACGCACCCAGTATTACAGATAACCCCGCAAACAGAGCACCTAATATCAATGCTGTCCTGTACATAAGTCAACAATTTGTTCAAAATTAGCAATAATACTTTCATTCGCCTGCAGTGAGTAGTGAGCCTGCCCATAGTATTTACTCCGCTCGCAGTACAGGCTTTCTAAAGCTTTTCTTATATCCTCATTATTAAGCATGGGCCTTGAGTCACCTGTACCTACCCTATCCATTAATGTTTGTATATCCGCTTTGATATATACTACGCAACCCTGACCCTTCATCCAGGCCATGTTATCGTGGTACACGGGTGTACCACCACCACATGCAATAATCAACTTATCTTTTCCTCCAAGTTTCCGCAGGCACTCTGCTTCTTTCATCCTGAAATAACCTTCCCCGTCCGTGGCAAATATTTCATTAATATCACGACCTTCCTGCTGTTCTATATATTCATCGAGGTCCGTAAAACCAAGGCTGTATTTTTCAGCAAGCTTCCTGCCCCAATATGTTTTGCCTGCGCCGGGCATACCTATGAGGAAGCAGAGGCTCATAGCTTGTCATTAATATATTTCCAAACCATAAGCATACCCATATGTGCTGCCAGTTCCTTATTCAAATGCCTGTTGTAGTGGAACTGGAACTTCTTTGTCTTCACGCCTTTATCGCCATCTACTGCCATCCAAACCAGGCCCCTTTGTATTTGTGCGTCTTCACCTCCATAACTTAGCTGCCCGGTTACCGACAAACAGTAATCACTCCCAAACATTTTTCTGGCATTTACCGCCAACTCTATCGCCGTTTCTTCGCTGATAGCTGTATGTTGTTCTATTGTTTGCTTATCAACTCCCAGTATAGATGTTTTCAACCTGCTCTGGTAGGGCACCACAGCACCGTCGAAGTATTGACTGGAGCCCTGTACCTGCGTGATGAGGTGGGCTACATAACCGCCAGTACAACTTTCCGCAAGACATAATGTTGCCTTATTATTTAGTAAAGTTCTGCCCAGCAACTCCTGCCAGTTTATGTCTTCCGTTGCAACAACTATCCTTTCTAGGATGCTTATTATCTGTACATGCAGCTTATCCAGCTCCGCGGTCAATCGTTCCGTATCTGCTCCTTTGGCAGTAAGCCTCAGCTTAACACTGCCGGGTGCAGGCAAGTAAGACAACTTAATATAGGGCGGCAGCGCAGCCTCAAAATCAGTAAGGGTTTCAGCTATGAAACTTTCACCCTCCCCGGAGGTAATAATGTTGCGGTGTATTATGGCGTTACTAACAAATTTCTCCCGCAGGCGGGGCAACACTTCACTACTCATGATGCTCTGCATCTCGAATGGCACTCCGGGCATTGAAATAATCCATTTGCCGTCTTGCTCAAACAACATACCGGGCGCGGTACCCATCTCGTTGTACAAAACAGTACAAACGTCAGGCACTTCCGCCTGCTTACGGTTTATTTCCAGGAAAGGGCGATTCCTTACTTCAAACAACTGACGTACATGCTCCAGTACTACTTCGTTTACCACCAGCTTTCCGCCAAAATATTTACATAAAAAAGGCTTAGTGATATCGTCGGACGTAGGCCCAAGGCCTCCTGTGATAAGTATTACGTCCGCACGGGGTATTTCTTCATCCAACGCCATCTGTATATCCGCCTCGCTGTCGGCAACAGCTACTCGTCTAAATACATCTATACCCAGCACATTCAATTGCTGCGCTATCCATGCCGAGTTCGTATCAATTGTCTGTCCTATCAGCAGTTCGTCGCCTATCGTAATTATGGTAGCCTGTATGTTTTTCATCTCAACCGAAGTATGGTTTCAATTTATCTAAAAGTTCCGCTGGCATTAAAGTCTTTTCTTTCTTTACGGGATCGTAAAACACAAGGGTTGTTACACCCTTATTCAATAATTCACCCTGTTCATTGTACAATTCTGAGTGAAACTGAATTTTTGGGCCCTCAGATAGTTCCTTCAATATCGTCCTCACCGTAACCAGGTCGTCGTATAAAGCAGGGCGAAAGTATTTTGCATTTAATTCTGCTACAGGCATCATAATACCCATTTCTTCCATCCTCCTGTACGTAAAGCCCAATTCTCTTATGGCTTCAGCCCTTCCTACTTCATAGTACAAGGCATAGAAGCCATAATACAGGTAGCCCATCTGGTCCGTTTCGCCATAACGTACCCTTATTTTTGTTTCAGCGCTGTACATCTCTATTTCGCCAATTCTGAATTTCTCAATGTGTACAAGCTGTTGGCCTGATTGGTACAGGTAACGGTCAGATCGTTGATACAAACATGGGCGGGCAACGTGGCACAATAGAATGCTATATTGGCAATATCTTCAGCCTTCAGTGGCTGCAAGTCGTTATATACAGACGTTGCACGTTCCGCATCACCTTTAAACCTTACCAATGAGAACTCAGTCTCTGCCATTCCTGGATTGATAGCCGTTACCTTAATACCATAAGGTAACAGGTCTATACGCATGGACTGATTCAGTGCATCGACGGCAAATTTAGTAGCGCAGTAAACATTACCGTTTTTATATACGGTCTTCCCGGCGGTCGAGCCAATATTAATGATATGTCCTGCTTTACTGCTTTTCAGCATAGGCACTACCATACGGGTTACATACAGCAGCCCTTTCAGGTTGGTATCTATCATCAATTCCCAATCATCAATATCACCCTCATCTATTGTTGATAAACCCGAAGCCAGGCCTGCGTTGTTCACCAGTATATCTATCACATCAGTTTGTTTACGCAACTGCTCAACAGCTTCTTCTACCTCCTGTCTGCTGCGTATATCGAACATCAGGGTTGTAACACGAACACCATATTGTTCTTCAAGTTCCTGTTTCAGATTGTTCAACCTGTCTTCCCTCCTGCCCGTAGCGATTATGTCATATCCGTTTTCAGCGAATTTTTGTGCAATAGCTTTTCCGAAGCCCGATGTCGCCCCAGTAACTAATACTTTTCCAGCCATGATGTTTATGATTATTAAGTGCTAAAGATACAGCCCTTTGCGAACAAAGTATAGTCAAGAAAAAAGCGGCAGGCGCCGCTTTTAGAAATTTATTCGTTTTTTAACGTATCAACACCGCATCACCTTTTTTCTGATGCGTAGTACCGTCTTTGTCTACCGCACTCAATAGCCAGAAATAAGTGCCAAGATCAGCTTTTTTACCTTTAAAAATGCCATCCCATCCATCACCAATACGTTCTGTATCGAAAACTAATTCGCCCCAACGATTAAAAACACGGAAATAATTATACTTAGTGAAACCAACCGCAAAAGGCCTTAACAGGTCGTTTTTGCCGTCGCCATTTGGGGTGAATGCCGAAGGTATGAATAATGAACCTTGTCCTACTACCCAAACACGGATACTGTCATTGCCTTCACAGCCTCGAGGACTTTTAATGTACACATTGTAATTATATTGACCGGTATCAGGATAATAACCTATTGGCGTTGGCGAAGAAGTGGTGTTAAGATTTGTAGGCGGCGACCACTCGAATATACTACCACCGGTTGCATTGAAGTATACAGATTCTCCTTTAACAATGATGGTATCATTGCCGGCAAAAGGCACGAACCTGTCAATAGAAACTGTCTTTACGGATGTATCCCTACAGCCTTTGATGCTGGTAGACACCAGGCTGACCTGGTAATCACCGCCAACAGCATAAGTGTGTTCGGGATTTTGAGCATCGGAAGTTGTACCATCTCCGAAATTCCACTCCCACCTTACAACCGGCTTATAAGTTGCCTCAGATTTATCCGTAAACTGAATGGGTGCATTGGGGCAATATAAGCCCGCTACATCGTATTGAGTACTGTAGTCCGGATATACCTTTACAAAACGCGAAATACTATCAGGGCAAGTAGAACCTTCGTTCACTATTAGCTTCACTGTATATGTTCCGGTATCAGGATAGGTATATGTAGGCTGAAAATCAGATGAAACATCACCTGTACCGAAACTCCAATTGTATTTAAATCCGCCTGTGCTACGGTTGATAAATTGCACAGTCTTGGATTTACAGGAAACAATATATGTATTGTATTCGTCAGAAAATTGCGGTATATCAGCAACCACAGCTTTAGAGCAATTGGTTACAGTAAATTGAAATTCACGATGAACAGTATTTATACGTACGCCGTTTCTCCACTCGTGCGCACAAACTGAAACCACGTACCTTCCCTGCTGATTAGGTGTTCCGGTAATCATNNATCATACCGGTTACCGGGTTTATTTGTATCACCGGGTTTCCTCCCATTGGCCTTGAAGATGAAAACCCACTTCTGTAACCATAACTGGGAGGCGATTGACTGATTTGAGATAACGGCTTAGGCAGTAAACCTGTTGGCCAGGGTTTGGGGCCTGTTGTTGTCCCTCCGGGATACGCGTCACACAATTCGTAGCTGATAGAATCACCATCGCTATCCCTTGCGGAGTGGTCATAGGCCAGCGGATTGTTCACACAAATAATTTGGGGAGGATAGTTGCGGAAATACGCGCTGTTGTTACAATTGGCCTCTGCTGCAGCAGGAATATCACAAAAATAGGTGGCCCCTACCTGACCAGGGTTATTTAAATTGATGATGGCTTCGTTGCGGCAACAGCGCACGAACATAACTCTGTACCCTGATGAGTTGAGCGGGAGTGTATAAACCTTCGAGAACGAAACCTTCCTCAGGCAAAGCTTTGGAGGGTTATTTACACATTCATTATTAAAGTTAGGCGGTACCAGTTCGTTGACAACATTGCCCTGATTGCCATTACCTATGGAGTCTAATATCCTCCAATTTGATTCTTTTGAGAAAATGCCGATATAAGCCGGAATATCTTCGGCTATAGCGTCAGGAAGACCATTGAGACAATCCTGGTATATTTCCAGCTTGACGCGGTAGCGTATGCCACCATTACCAGAGCCTAAACACTCATATGTTAAACCACCTCCAACTATATGTGTAGCCCTGGCGTCATCACTATACAAGGTGAATGCCATTATTATGATGCTGACAAATATGTTGAGATAGTTCTTCATCATTCTCGTGATGTACCGTAACAGTATGCCAAAAACGAACTCAGATATGATATCAGCTCATCGGGCGATTCAATCATGCTCATATGTCCGACCCCGTTACAGGTATATACAAAGTTAACGTTTGCCAGTGAAGTTTGTTGTATTATATTTTCGGGTGTTATGACGCTGTCATCGGCCCCGATGACCCACAATACGGGCCCTTCACTGTTCTTCAAGATACTTGTTCTTTCCGGCCTGTTTATCATGGCATTGTAAAAAGCTACAAGGCTTTTATTTTCAGTTAATAAGGCCCGCTCGGTAAGTGCTTTTATTTCATCTGCACAGCGTTCTTTGGACTCCGGGGAAAACAAGGCCGGTATCATCTGCCGGATAAATGGTTCTTTGCCTCCCTTCTTAAACAGCTCAATGGATTTCCGCCTTTGTTCTTTCTTTTCTTCAGTATCCCCTTTGGCTGTAGAATGTACCAATGCCAGCCCTTCGGTATAAGATGGGTATAACTCAGCAAATGCCAGGGCAACATATCCACCCATAGAATGTCCGGCAATAACGGCTGACTTTACCTGTTCTTCATCCATGATGAGCTGCACAGTTGTAGCCATATCTTCGACACTCAAATCTTCGTCTTCAAATATGCTATTACCACTGCCGGGCAAGTCGGGCACAATCAGCTTGTAATCCTTTGTCAAACCCGGTACTACCTTGTCCCATAGGCTACTATCCAGGGGAAAACCATGCAGTAAAACTATAGGACTACCCTGCCCATATACAGAATAAGACAGCTTAGGGAATTTTGCTGTGGTGATACTCTTTTTTTCCATGACTATTTGCGTTTAATGATTGAACCGAAAATGAACAACAATGCCAGCAGCAAAGGTGATAACTCTAACAGCGGCAGTTGCTGTACAACCAATACGTGCAACAGTAGCGACACGAATATCAATACAACAGCAAGGATGGCGTATTTGTTCTTGGTCCTTTTACGAGGNNACCAGCATCAGGCAGCCCAGCAAACCCGTTACCAACAAAAACAGGAAACTCATAATATCCCCTAACAACTTCAACCCGGGTATTACTATTCCAATGATGGTCAATGCGGCGGCGACGGACAAAACAATCAACGGCCAGTTGGGCCCTGCTGGTACCTTTCCGGGGCCTTCAAATATTACGGTTGTCTCCGGGGCAATCTTTCTGCCCCCCAGCGTAGCGCCGGCCATACCATCACGCAGAAAATCGGGCAGGAACATCACCTCGCTTTCGGTCATTACTTTATCTATTGGGCTGCCCAACAGCAGGTTGCAGCCTAAGCGCTCGAAATGAACACGGTAAAAATATTCATTCATGATTTGCCTGAAGGTGAGCTTAGATGTTTCAGGCAGTGTACGGCCATAACTGAAATCTTTATCCATTGCCATGGGGAAAACATCCCTGATTCGCGTAGCACAGTTGTCGAAAAAGAAATCGTATTTGTAATAGCGGTTTTCTTCTTTAGCATTTTCTACCAAATAAGCCTGTATNNTCGGGGTCGGCATATTCATCCAGGAAATACTCATAAGGGTAATAAGATACATAGTATAACAGCTTACCCCTCATAAACTGTATTTCAAAACCCTCGCCGAAAGAGAAAGTACCATAGTTGTACACCAGGTCAGTTCCCATTGCGCTGTCGGTAACACGTATGGCTGTATGGCCAAACTGCGCCCATATTTCATCGCCGGGTCCACAGGTCAGCAGGCTGATGCGTAAACGGCTGCTATCTTCCTGCGCAAAAAGGCCTGCGGGCAATAAGAGCAGCAGGCAGAGTAGTATATTCCTGTACATAAGGCAAAATAACAAAAGGACTGCTTATGAAGCAGCCCTTTGTGATTATTTTAAGTATAACTGTTATACAGCGTTCTTGGAACCACCCCTGAAGGTAGCCGCCATGTATTCACGGTTCAGGCGGGCGATGTTCTCCAGCGATATACCTTTGGGGCATTCAGCCTCACAGGCTCCTATATTGGTACATCCACCAAAACCTTCCTTATCATGCTGGCGAATCATGTTCTCCACACGTATCGATCTTTCGGGGTCACCCTGCGGCAACAATGCCAGGTGCGATACTTTGGCCGAGGTAANNGCCGCTGCAGCAAATGCCTCATCAGCATCATGCTTTTCTATCGGCAGGGCGTTAGCGTCTACCGCGTTACCCGTGTTGACAGATATATAACCACCGGCCTGTATGATACGGTCAAAACCTGTACGGTCCACTACAAGGTCTTTAATAACCGGGAATGCATTGGCACGGAACGGCTCTACGACGATAGTATCACCATCTTTGTACTCACGCATGTGCAACTGGCAGGTAGTAGTATGGTGCCACGGCCCATGTGCACGGCCGTTAATGTGCATACTACACATACCACATATACCCTCGCGGCAATCGTGGTCGAAAGCGATGGGCTCTTTACCTTCTGCTATCAGTTGTTCGTTCAGCACGTCAAACATCTCCAGGAAAGACATCTCCGATGAAATATCCTTCACCTGGAAGGTTTCAAAATGCCCTGCTGCGTTTTTGTTTTTCTGCCTCCACACCTTTAAGGTGAGGTTCATATTGTAATGTTCCATTTCGGAATAATTATAAAGTTTCTATTTATAAGAACGTTGTGTCGGGTGAACCACTTCGTAGTTCAGGTCCTCTTTATGCATTTCGTACTGGCTTTCACCTTTGTATTCCCATGCAGCTACATACATATACTTATCGTCCTGGCGCATTGCCTCACCGTCTTCAGTCTGGTATTCCTCGCGGAAGTGGCCACCGCAACTTTCATTACGGTTCAATGCATCCAGGCACATCAGCTCGCCCAGTTCCAGGAAGTCAGCCACACGATTGGCCTTATCCAGTTCGGGGTTAAACTCGTTGATTTCTCCGGGTATACGTACGTTACTCCAGAATTCTTTGCGCAACGCTTTAATTTCTTCGATAGCTTCCCTCAGCCCCTTTTCATTACGAGCCATGCCACACTTGTCCCACATTATTTTGCCCAGGCGCTTGTGAAAGCTTTCCACGCTCTCCGTACCCTTGATACTCATCAGCTTGTTGATACGGTCGTTCACTTCTTTTTCAGCAGCTACAAACGCGGGGTGGTCTGTTGGTATAGCCTTAGTCCGTATATCGTCGGCCAGGTTATTACCCAGTGTGTATGGTATTACAAAGTAACCATCAGCAAGGCCCTGCATCAGTGCCGATGCACCGAGGCGGTTAGCACCGTGGTCGCTGAAGTTAGCTTCGCCCAGCGCATAAAGTCCCGGTACGGTTGTCTGCAGTTCATAATCTACCCACAGGCCGCCCATTGTGTAGTGTACGGCGGGGGATATACGCATAGGGACTTCGTAAGGGTTTTCGCCTGTTATCTTTTCATACATTTCAAACAGGTTGCCGTATTTGGCTTCCACAATTCCTTCCCCTAATTCGGTTATCTTTTCTTTGGATGGGNNAACCTGCATCGCAACGCTCTTTGGCGGCACGGCTGGCCACGTCACGCGGCACCAGGTTACCAAAGGCAGGGTACCTTCTTTCCAGGTAGTAATCCCTTTCTTCTTCAGGTATATCGTTCGGCTTGCGGTTGTCACCTTGTTTTTTCGGTACCCATATACGACCGTCATTACGCAGCGATTCCGACATAAGCGTCAGCTTCGACTGGTGGTCGCCGCTGACCGGGATGCAGGTCGGGTGGATCTG
>DINJ01000174.1:44555-44819 GCA_002423665.1 Bacteroidetes bacterium UBA5543
GGGTTTCCAAAAAATGCTCCTTTTTTATGCGCTTTCCATGCTGCAGTTACGTTGCTGCCCATCGCGTTGGTAGACAGGTAGAATACGTTACCGGATCCACCGCTGCACAATAACACTGCATGGCCGAAGTGGCGCTCCAGTTCACCTGTTACCAGGTTACGCGCTATTATACCACGCGCCTTACCATCTACCATCACAACCTCCAACATCTCGTGGCGGCTATATTGAGTAACATTACCCAATGCTACCTGGCGCTCCAGGGCC
>DINJ01000174.1:45100-47251 GCA_002423665.1 Bacteroidetes bacterium UBA5543
TTGTATCCACTTCAGGTAAAACGCGATAGGCATCAGTGCAAACACAAGTGGTACTATGATAGAAAATGCTACACCTACGGTTTTAATGATTGGCTTGTAACGGTTAGTTGCCAGTCCCAGTGTCTGGNNAATCCCATGCTGCGGCTGTACCATTTGCTGGTTTCGCTGTCTTTCTTCACGGCATACCTGCTCTTGCGGCTGCCCCGGTTTTTTGACCACAGCATCAGGCCCTGTATTACGTGCAGTATCAAAAAGGCGAACAGGCCTATCTCAATAGTACGTATTACGGGATTGGTGCCCATAAAGTGAGCGAGGTGCCCAAATTCTACCCCACCGTCATTCCAGAATATCTGTGCATTGATATAGGCGTGGACTACCAGGAATGTAATAAGAAAAACGCCGGTAAGGCTCATTTGCAGCTTTTTACCAACCGAAGTACTGAAATAACTTTTCCAGGACATAAACCTTTAAAGATTTGACTGAGAATTAAAAAAAATCCCTGCAAAGATAATAATCTGCCTCGCTAATAGCAATCGTATTAATTAATATATATCGCAGGTAATTGCTGATAGTAACAGTAAATCAACATAGGGAGTTTATATTCTGCCTATCAATATAACTTATTGAAGTAATGAAGCGGGAAAAGCACGAAAAATTCAACAATACTTAATCACCCCTCGGTGCTGTATCAAGATGGCTGGTCAACCAGCCTTGTGCCGGTATAAATCTCATTTAATGAGAGAACGACATCTATAGCCNNATGAATCAGAAATACCCTTGTATTCAGACAATTCCCAGCGTCCGCTGCTATTGATATGAAAGGCCTCTACCGCTACAGTCTCCGAATCTACTAAGATGTATTCTTTCAGGCTGGGTATGTCCCTGTACAGCCTGAACTTCTCTCCCCTGTCATAGTTTTTAGTAGAAGGTGATAATACTTCGATAATAACAGTGGGATTCAGAAAATTCATGTCATCATTATCCCTGCTTTCAATCTCTCCGCACATAACAGAAATATCAGGATAGGTAAACAGCGTATTTGCCGGAATGTGTATGCGCATATCGCTACCAAAGGGGCGGCAGGGTTTGCCCTTCAGTTTATTACCAAGCGCAATCATCAGATTCGACGTGATTATATTGTGGTGCAACTTGGCGCCGGACATGGCAAATATCTCGCCCTTGTAGTACTCATGCTTTTCGGTAGCAGCATTTTCCATCTCCAGGTACTCTTCAATGGTGTACCGGTCTTTGCTGTAAGCGGGTATGGGCTCTTTTATATCCACATATTAAAGATAGCCAAAATTCAGACACCGCTATCCAGCCTCAGCATTTTATTGTCTATCAGTTGAAAGAAATGCGCCGGGTTAAAGGTGCGCCAATTATCACTTTCCAATTGCCATATATACCTGTCAATATGCGATATACGAAAATCGCATTTCGTTGATTCTGGCATATTGATAGATACTATCCAGCCCCCATCATCTTTTATATCCTCGTACCATTCTTCATAATACTCAGCATCGCTGCTATGAAAATTGAGTACATTCTCTGTAATGAGTATAAACTTATTCAGCCCTTTGGCTATCATCTGGTCTATTACTGACCGCTTCAATTGCATGATGTCATTCTCCACAGCATCGTTCCACTCCCCTATCATTTCTATGATAACAAAGTTCAGGTCGTAATCAGCATACAGCACCTTCAGGTACAGCGTACGTGAACCGAACTCGTCCCNNCTTTGCCATAAAAAGGCGAATGTTCGTCCTCCTCGGCCGTGTACAAATGCCGCCAATTGTAATATGGTTCTATATCATGCATAACGTCCCTACCTGTCCACACACCACTATGCCGCTATTATTTAGCTTTCTGATCGCCATACTTTTCCTGCCATGCCATGGCGCCACCTATTACGTTTACACAGTTTTTAAACCCCACTTGCTCCAGCACCATACAAGCCTGCATACTGCGTTTGCCTGAGCGGCAGTGTATGATCAACTCCTCATCTCTCAGTTCGTCTATTTCGTCCAGTTGCATACCCATTATCTGCCCCAGCGGCACCAGTTGCGCACCCAGGTTATATTCAGCGTATTCTTCAGGTTCGCGCACGTCTATTATGTGCAGTTGTTCGCCGTTATCCAGCCTTTCTTTCAG
>DINJ01000174.1:47300-51587 GCA_002423665.1 Bacteroidetes bacterium UBA5543
GTTTACATCAAGGTGAACAAAATAAACTCCGGGCTGCAATGTATGTATATCTATCCATTCAGATGGACGGGTGTCACCCGTTAACAAAGTTCTGCCTTGTATGTCAACCAGCTTATAAGTGGCAGTGGTAGCTGATGCGGATGTAAAGTTCAACCTTATCTTGTCGGTGGCGGGGGTGGGCNNGAGCCCAAAGCAGGTTGTATAGTTCCAATAAAAAACTTACCCGCAGGCAACACCACCGGGGTTTCAAATTTATAATACCAAAAAGCATTTTGCCTCAAATATGACGGTATCAAAAAATCTTCCTGGTATAGTACCTGCTCGCTGCCACCACCAAAGGAAATATCGCTGTACACCACTACGGAAAAGTATTTCTGGTATGCCAATGGCACCTGCCTGCCAAAATAAATGGCTATGCCCGTCAACGTATCCGGAACATTAAGCCTGTGTTGTATGGCTATTTTACCCGGCAGGGTTGAGAACAGGTTGAGGTAATAACTTTTTTCAGCTGTACCATCGTCATAAGCCAGGTAGTTGATGAAATGCTGATAGCCGGTTATTGTATCGTTACCCAAGGGGCCTGTATCGGGCGTTGCCTGCAAATAAAATTTATTTTCGAAGGTAACCGCCTTGTTGGGAGACGGCAGCGATACCGTGTTGGTATAAACAGGAAATGAAATACCTCCCTCTGTATTTCCCCCTATACCTGCATTAGCTGTACCATTACTCAGCGGCGTGTTTGTAAAATACTCCCTTGACACATAGCCATAATCAACAGTTACACCATTGACATTATTATTTCGTATAGCGGTCTCAAATTGGGTAGCCCGCTCACCGGCAGCATTGGCTATATATTGCTGGTAGGGCATAAAGGTATAATCGTTCAATATTTGTGTAGGCTCGCGCGTAAATGCTACATCCTGCACTACTGTATCATTTATATTCCTGCCTGCTGCCAGCCTGATGTAATCTATGTTCCAATTATCATCCGTATTATTAATCGACGCCTTGTTTACAAACCGGAACCGGAAGTCATTATGAAAATAGTTCTGGTCTGTAACAGGTATCATTACCTGTTTGAACGGTTGCAGGGCTGAACCCTCTACCCTCCATACTCTCACCCATGGACTGGTGCTGCTTGACCGGCGGAAGTATAATATAAGAGAGTCATTGGGCTGCGGGTCGAAACCATTGCCCTGCGGCTGATAAAAGAAACTGAAATACAAACTGTCTCCTGCTGCATAGGTACTCAAATCTATTGGCTGAGATGTCAGGCTGTCGCAATACCTCACCAGGTTTTTATTATCCTTTTCATAGGGCAAACCATATTCGTCCAGCGCGTCAAAGGTGGCAACACCCCTGCTTATAGGGCCTACCGCCATATTGTTGTTGATATATACCTGCCTGTCCTGCCAGTTATTGGTATCNNAAATGGCAGGGATATAGCTGTGCCTTTGGCTGCCGCACGGGGTAGGGCATAATTATTATTCGTCAGGGTTGCGGTACCGGGCGGACGGTAACCAAGAGGGGCCACTCCTTCGCCTTGCGCAAAAGCATTGTCAGTAGAGGCAATTAGCGACAATACCAACAAAGCCATCAGGGCAAATACTTTATTTACATTAATCCCATTCACGGTCGTCATTGCTATTATTAACAGCTTTCCTCTGTTGTTTATTGCCCGGGGTTGTTATACCTGACTGGCTAATTGGAGTTTGCCTGATTTTGATATCCATCAGTTCACCCTGCTTGATGCGGTTAGTACCGCCATATTCATTTTTAGCATCAGGGTACTGGTAATATATCACCGCAGACAATGAGTCTGTTATCGGGCCATCCCATATATCTATAAACTGCAGACCTGATGCGCTGATGATAGCCGCACCCTCTGCATAAGTCATACCCAGCACATCTGGCACGTCAAATTCCACATTACCCAATCCATCGCCTATCACAAGTGTTATCTTACTGCCTTGGGGTATCATATCTCCCGCTTGTATCACTTTGCCATTATACATCTGCTCCAATATAGCACCATCTGCTATATCTGGACGGTGTACCGTGTCACCCAATCGTAATTTATTGCTCCTCAGCACCATCTCGGCACTGCGGTACGACACCCCCATCAGGTCGGGCATGGGTGTCAGCGGCGCCTGCGATTTGTTTATTACAATAAACACTGTACGCCCACGCTTCACAAAAGCACCTGTGTCCGGCATTTGCGATAACACTACACCCGCATCCTTTTTCAGGTCGAATGCTGAATCCACGTCAATATCAAAACCTTCTTTCTCCAGTATCTTCACAGCATCGCCAAAAGTCTTGTCAATCAATACAGGCATTTTTATTTGCTCGCCATGTCCTGTAATACTACCCAGGCTGGAAAAGAACACCACATAAAAAACGATGGCCACCAGCAGCATCAGCAGCAGGTGAAACCATATTGATTGCCTGTATTTTTCTTTTATCAATGCCATGTATTAGTCAACCTGTTGTTTAAGACAATCATCTACCAACGCACCATAAAAATCCTGCAATGTGATACCTGCTGCCCTCACCTGCTGCGGCACAATACTGGCTTCGCTTTGGCCGGGCATGGTATTTACTTCCAGAAAGTACAATTTATCAGTTTTGTTCTGCAAAATGAAATCCATACGTACTACCCCCCTGCAATTGAGGTGGCGGTATATATACCCCGATTTAGTTTCCAGCATTTCCTTCACCTCTTCATTCACAGGCGCGGGAGTTATTTCATTAGTTACACCAGGGGTATATTTCGCTTCGTAGTCAAAAAATTCATTTTGGCTAACAATTTCAGTGGCTGGTAATGTGTACAATTTACCATCTACCCTATATACACCGATAGTCAGTTCCCTCCCCNNAATAGCAGGCAGCAGGTCTTCTACCGCTTTTACCTTCGTCACCCCCAGGCTGGAGCCGCTCTCGTTGGGCTTTACAAACATAGGCAGTTGTATCTGCTCCAGTATCGAACCAACTGAATAAGGCTCTCCTTTTATCAGGTGGACTGAGTTGGCAATGTTTACCACGTTCAGGGCCTTCACTACTTTATTACAATAGCTTTTATTAAACGTGAGCGCCGATACTATGGCATTGCAGGAGGTATACGGTATGTCCAGCATATCTAAATATCCCTGCATACGCCCATCCTCTCCCGGCGTGCCGTGTATGGCTATAAAAGCCATGTCGAATGTTATTTTTTCTCCATTAATGGTCAGGCTGAAATCGTTTTTGTCAACGGGAATCTTTGCCCCATCACCCTCGTACCACCAGCCGTCTTTGGTTACAACAATCGTATATATATTATACTTTTCTGCATCCAGGTTTTTCTTAATGGTAGCGGCGGTTTGTATAGAGATAACATATTCGCCGGAATAGCCACCCGCAAGCAGGGCAATATTTTTCTTCATATTATTAGAGGTACGCTAAAAGTTGATGCTACCAAAGGTAATAGAAAATTGAATGAACACAGAAACATGTGTCATAAATTCATCTTAATGAAACAATTAGCCGGATTTCGTCGGGTTTATCATAAATAATGCGCGCAAGACAACCGGGTAACAGTAAATCCTGATTCAGACAAACAAAAAGGCCGCCCTTGCGGGCAGCCTTTAATATGAAATTTCACAAGATGTTTAATTCTTCTTCTCAGCCTCGGGGTACAATATGGCCGTATAGTTGTTGGCGGCAAACACCTGGTTAGCTACCTTCTTAATATCCTGTACGGTCAGTTTGTCTATCCACTCGTCATATTTCAGTTTGTGGTCTTTATCCCTGCCCCAGAAGAGTACACTCTCCATCGAGCCGGCCCACCAGCCATTCTTCTCCAGGCTTTCGCGGTGTTTTTCATGCCACTGGCTTTTTACCTTTTCCAGGTCTTCAGCCTTGGGGCCTTCTTTCTTTATCTCAGCCACAACCTCGTCAGCCGCCGCCAGCAGTTTGTCTACATTCTCAGGGCCGCAGGGCAGGTACAGGCTTACAGAGAAGTTCTCATAAGGCTCCTTCTCTACACTGGCATTATAGCCGCCGCCATATATANNCCAGCGCCTGCACTTGCAGCGAGAAGTCCTCAGAATATTTGGCATCGCCATGTATCACGCCTATTATCATACTCTTGGGGTCTGAGCCTTTGTAGTACTTCATAGTCTGTGTACCCGTCACAGGACGCACGCCGTTGTCTCTGTACGAAGGCACTTTATTGGCCTTGGGGAGGCTGGCTACATAAGTTTCCAGCAGGGGTACCAAGGTTTTGGGGTCAACATTCCCCACGAT
>DINJ01000174.1:51743-51951 GCA_002423665.1 Bacteroidetes bacterium UBA5543
CCATCGACTCGTACACTGTATCTATAAAAGCATAAGTAGGATTAGCAGACAGGAACTGCAACTGCATCACCTGCTTCTTTTTGTATGCTTCAAACAATTCTTTGTCAACCCGTGGCGCAGTCAATTTAAGATACATCAGCTGGAACATTTCTTCAAGGTCTTTTACCGTACTGCTCCCCGATACCCGGTTAGTAATTTCGGATATACT
>DINJ01000134.1 GCA_002423665.1 Bacteroidetes bacterium UBA5543
TAATCAAAGCCGAAGCACAGCGCCTAGGCTTCGACGCATGTGGTATAGCCAAAGCCGAATACCTGGAGGATGATGCCCGCCGACTGGAGCAATGGCTCAACAAGGGTTATCACGGCAGTATGCAGTATATGGAGCGTTACTTCGACCTGCGGACTGATCCCGCGAAACTTGTGCCCGGCGCTAAATCTGTTATCACATTACTACTCAATTATTACCCGGAACAAGAACAACAACCAGACGCACCCAAAATAGCCAAATATGCCTGGGGTACTGATTACCACTATGTCATTCGCGATAAGCTGAACCAGTTGCTGCAATACATTCGCGATAATATCGGCGATATCAACGGACGGGGATTTGTAGACAGTGCCCCTGTGCTGGAGCGTACATGGGCGCAGCGTAGCGGATTGGGCTGGGTAGGCAAAAATGCCAACCTCCTCACCAAACATTCAGGCTCATTCTTTTTCATCGCTACACTTATATGCGACTTGCCGCTGGATTATGACNNCGTTTGCTACAGACCATTGTGGCACCTGCACACGTTGTATTGATGCCTGTCCCACCGATGCGATTACTGATGCTAAGGTTGTGGATGGCAGTAAATCTATATCCTACTTTACTATAGAGCTGAAAGATGCGCTGATACCCAAAGAATATCATGATAAAATGGAAGGCTGGATGTTTGGCTGCGACATATGCCAGGACGTTTGCCGCTGGAACCGTTTCTCCAAGCCCCACCACGAGCCGCATTTCACACCCATTCCCGAAATACTCAATCTATCCCTCGGCGAGTGGCAGGCGATGAGTGAAGAAACATTCCGCAAGACATTCAAAAATTCACCACTGGCACGTGCTAAGTGGAAAGGGATTATGAGAAATGTAAGTACCAACCCCTAATGAGTCAATTAATAAATACATGTGCTGCCAGTAGTTGTCTCCTGACAAATTTCGGCCACTGTTGTGTTCCCTGACAAACAGCAATAGCTTCAAGCCTGCAGCTGTTTGCAACTCTCGGCATAGCGACTATATTTGCACCTTAAATTTAAAAACGTTATGAAAAACATTATCCTTGTAGGCCTGGTAGCCTTACTCACAACTACCCTCACATCATGTGGAAAAGGTTACGATTGCCAATGCCCCGCAGGCACAAAGCTGAAAGTATTTGCAGCGGATGAAATCAATGCGAAAGGACAGTGCGAAAGCCAGTCCGATGGGCGTTGTACTTACTAAATAAACTGGTTTCGCAGGGGTCTCCGGTAGGAGACCCCTGCTGAATTTATTGTACTGTCAAGCGCTACCTCCTGGCATTCCTCCCGCCGCTGTTGCGTCACCCGACCAACAACTCAAGTTAAAACATCTCCCCCGTCCGGCCAGGTCATCCGGGCGGGCTTTAGGGGCGGGGCAAGCCACCCCTCGCTGTCGCGTCGCCTGACCAACAGCACTACTACATCTTCCTGTTCACTATTTCTTCTTCCTGTTCCGTTATGTCAACAATGGTATAATAAGGCACCTTATTAATGAGCATCTCGTCCAGCACATTTACCAGGTTTTCATATTTACTGTTCTTATCCGGTTTGATGATTACATGTAGCTTTCTTGCCAGTGCGCTGTACCTGGCGGGTAAGCCTTTCAGGTCATGCTGCTTGTTGAGTATGATTGTTCTTAGTTTTTTGGAATCGGCTATGTTTACTTTATCAGGGTTGTTTAATGTCCCGTGATAATATGCGTACTTATCATCTGCAGTTGGCATGATGGTGATGGTACTGGTGTCAATATACGAGGTGGAGCTCTGCCCCGGTGCGGGCGTGTCCAGCACCAGCGCCTTTTCTTCTGTACGAGGAGGTAGTGGATACGAGATAAATACCCGAAGAACCCTGACTATGAAAAAGCAAGGAAGTGCTTACTGGAACATCATTAGCTATCCNNGCGCCTTTTCTTCTGTAAGCGTAGTGGCGTATATAAAAAAGGTAATCAGTATAAAAGCCAGGTCCACCATAGGCGTCAGGTCTATTCTCGGCGGTGCCGCCCTTCTGCGTTTGCCTTTTTCCGGCACTTGTATCTCAGCCATAGTTCAGTATTTATTATTGAGATACTGAAGGCTGGATTATCCATAGAGGTGTTGGGTGTTTTGACTGTGGGGTGGCAGATTGTGGTTTTTTTCTGATTGTTGATTTGCCACAAATTACCTGCGCATTTTATGAGGTGGTTTCTGTAATTTTATTTGGACACAACAACTATGAAGTATACATGTAGCATATGCGGCAAGGAACACGAAGAGTTGCCGGCTATAGCATGGTCGTCACCTGCATCATATAGTGAATTGGCCGAAGATGAAAAAAGTAAGTATGGCGTAATCTCAGATGACTATTGTGTAATCACATACCCAGATCAAACAGATAGATTTATCCGCGCAGTTCTATATCAACGTGTTATTGATAATTGTCAGACACTTGATTATGGTGTTTGGGTATCTCTAAGCGAAAAGAGTTTTGAAGATTATAAAAACCGGTATGATACAATAGATAACAGAGATGCAAGATATTTCGGCTACCTCAACACAGTACCGCCACCATATGAATTCCATGATGGAATAAAAACGGATGTTGTAGTCAGTAATGGCACAAACCGCCCGGAGATAATACCTCATCAAATCGACCAGATGGACATACCGCTTGTGCGAGATTATTACAATGGTATCAACACTGAAGAAGCCTTAAGACGTATAGCTGAAATAGCTGACTGAAAATTGTCATTAGGTCAGTGTTATCACCATACTGACAAGGCATTTTTTCTTCCCTGGATATCATCCTGAATAGATGCTCCTCAATATATGTCATACTAAGTACTCATTTGATATTTATTCTATCTTAGTTTTGAAATAAAGGATAAATGACGGCACGTCAAAAACATACCTATGGAAGCTATCGCGAATTTTTCGCTCACCATATTGTGGTTTTATTGTATGCTGGCGGTGGACTGCTGCTGGCCTTTACTTCCCGGTCGTACGAAGGAGGGGGAGGTACGTTTCAGGTATTTATATTTTGTGGACTTATTGTTTATCTCTGGTTTCACTTAAGAAATGCAGTGCGTTTGGATATAGGTAGTGAGGGCATAACTGTAAAGAGGTTAGTGAATGGTAACAAATTATATTATCCTTTTGATTCGTTAAGCTCAATTGGCTATACACCACCTGCCGCTCGTCGTCATGGTGTTGAATGTGCACGGATTTTTATCAATACCCTCGACGGCACAACTAACCGGTATGTTTTGCCCGTTAGTCCGGGCAGACGTTTTGAAGATATGGTGGAACTATTGCAGCAGAGTATAAAAACTGAAGACATTACCTGGTGGTAATTTCCACTATTTCTACGCTTGTTAATTTGACGGTTGTAATTTATCTCGTTCTCCCTATAGGGTCTCACAAATGAGATCCATTCCCGTAGGAGTCTCCCGATAGGGACTCCCACGCCTCCCACCAGATACACAACGTCCCACTTTAAGTCATAACATCTCCCCCGTCCGACCGGGTCATCCGGGCGGGCTTTAGGGCCGGGGCTATTTCGCGTAAGTAAATTAACCCACAATCATGCCAATCAAGAACTCAACCTAATCATAGTTCAGGCATTTGTTTATCACAACAATTTTACGTACATTTGTATTACGACTGTCAGCCCTTAATAAAGGCAGTCGAATNNGAGTTAACAAAAGTTAACAAACATGGTATAAGGTATTCAGAGCCAATTAATTGCATAGGTGCGATTTTGCTTTCAGGTAAAGTTTTCTTTGGTTTAGTTAACAAAATGCTCCAACATGCCGGCATATGGGCAGGCAGGGAACACTCGCATTGGAAAGCCCCTTTAGGAGCCTGCCCTGAACTAGATTCAGGGGTTTGGGGTATTGGGGTTACTCCTCCTGAACCAGAACAAATAATACAGCGCCAGCACACTCAGCCCGGCAGCAAACAGCACCACGGCATACTGCCGCCAGTCCTGCTCGTTAAACTCGCCAATCATCCATATACTGTTGGCCATTATCCACAGCACTATGGATATATTATGAAAGAACTCCGGCTTGCTGCCACGAGAGCGCAGCAGCAGGTATATGGCCATGCCCAGGGTNNCTCCAGCGCCCAACAGGTGTCTTTGACCAGCCACAGCAATATATGGCTGTTTTCCAGCATACGGTAGCGCGGCGATTGATACAGTTCGGTTGTCCCCTTTTCCATGCCCGAAAAATAGAAAGGAAAACTGATATTATATCCACATCCGGGTGTTACTATCGCTTTGTTAATATGGCTTATTTCTCTCATGCACTTTGGATATTACCGCCCCGACCCGTACCTTTGCTCCACGTTTTAACTATTCATATTAAATAATTAATAACAATGAGCACAGTAAAAGTTGCCATTAATGGTTTTGGCCGCATCGGCCGCCTGGCTTACCGCCAGATCTACAACATGGACGGTATCGAAGTAGTTGCTATCAACGACCTGACCAGTCCTAAATTCCTGGCCCACCTGCTGAAGTATGATACAGCACAAGGCCGTTTCGAAGCTGATGTTACCAGCGGCGACGATTCAATAACCGTTAACGGCGACGAAATAAAGATATATGCGCAGAAAGACCCGGCTCAGATTCCATGGGGTGCGCATAATGTAGACGTAGTGCTGGAGTGTACAGGTTTCTTTACTGATGCTGATAAGGCTAAAGCGCACATCACTGCAGGTGCCAAGCGTGTGGTAATATCTGCCCCTGCTACCGGCGACATGAAGACTGTAGTATATAACGTAAACCACGACATCCTGGACGGTAGCGAAACTGTTATCAGCTGCGCTAGCTGCACTACCAACTGCCTGGCGCCTATGGCACAGGTACTGGACGAAAAATTCGGTATAGTATCAGGTATCATGAGCACTATCCACGCTTATACCAACGACCAGAACACACTGGACGCTCCGCACCCTAAAGGTGATTTCCGCCGCGCACGTGCTGCTGCTGCCAACATCATACCCAACTCTACAGGTGCTGCCAAGGCTATAGGCCTGGTACTGCCCAACCTGAAAGGTAAACTGGACGGTGGCGCTCAGCGTGTACCAACCATCACAGGTTCTTTAACTGAGCTGGTAACTGTACTGAACAAGAAAGTAACTGCTGAAGAAATCAACGCTGCAATGAAAGCTGCTGCTACTGAAAGCTTCGGTTATACTGAAGATGAGATCGTTTCCAGCGATGTGATCGGTACATCATACGGTTCACTGTTCGACGCTACACAAACCAAAGTAATGACAGTAGGAGACACTCAACTGGTAAAAACTGCCAGCTGGTACGACAACGAGATGAGCTATGTATCTCAGTTGGTGCGCACTGTTAAGCACTTCGCAGGATTGATAAGCAAGTAAGATAAACGCAGTATAAGGCCCCGCATATTGCGGGGTCTTTTATTTATATTTGTAGAAAATAAAATTGTATGTCGCAGTCGGAAATGGAACAACTGTTACAGCGGATTACTATCATACCCGGGTTGATGGGCGGAAAGCCAACTATCAGGGGCATGAGGTTTCCTGTTAATGACATACTGGAAATGATGGGTAATGGCATGACGGTAGACGAGATTTTAGAGCAACACCCTATTCTTGAAAAAGAAGATATACAAGCAGCGATACTCTTTGCTTCCTCACGTTTGAAAAATACCATCATCCTGCATGCAGCCTGATTTGGAAATTTGGTTGGACGTTCACTTGTCACCAATTATTGCTAAATGGTTGGGTGAACACACAGGTTTCAAAGTTGTATCAGCATACAAATCGGGGATAACCAATCTGAATGACAAGGAAATATTCCTGAAAGCAAAACAACAGGGAAATGTAATTGTTATTTCAAAAGACACGGATTTTCCTGAATTGATAAGTTATTACGGTCCGCCACCCAAGCTAATTTATATCAGGAAAGGTAACTGCGACAATAAGGAACTATGGGGTTTCATAAAACAGCATATTGATGAGGCATTGAAGCTGTTAACAGAGTTTAATAAAACGATAATTGAATTAGAATAGTATATGAGCAAATTCAGCAATTACAATTTCAGCGGCAAAAAAGCATTGGTACGTGTTGACTTCAACGTGCCTATAAAAGACGGTAAGATAACCGATGATACACGTATGCGTGCCGCCGTACCTACACTTAAAAAGATATTGACTGATGGTGGCAGTGTAATAGTGATGAGCCATTGGGGCCGCCCTTTGAAGGAAATTAAAAAAGACCCTTCTAAAGACTTTGCTGACTTTACACTGAAGCGCATACAAGACCACCTGGCCCAATTGTTGGATACAGAGGTGCATTTCGCAACCGAACCTGCAGGTAATGAGGCATCGCTGAAGGCTGCTGAGTTGCAGACGGGCGAAGTGCTGCTGCTGGAAAACCTGCGCTTTACGCAACACGAAGAGGGNNCTAAGCTGGGTGACGTGTACGTAAACGACGCTTTCGGCACTGCACACCGTGCTCACGCTTCTACTGCTGTTATTGCAGACTTCTTTGATGCTGAGAATAAAATGTTCGGCCTGCTGATGGAAGGTGAGATAGATGCTGCCGAGAAAGTAATGAACGAAGCTAAGAAGCCGTTTACGGCCATTATAGGCGGAGCCAAAGTGTCTGACAAGATATTGATAATAGAAAACCTGCTCGAGAAAGCTACCGACATCATCATAGGTGGTGGTATGGCTTATACCTTCTTCAAAGCACAGGGCGGCAAGATAGGTAACTCGCTATGCGAAGACGACCGCCTGGATATGGCCAACGACCTGTTGAAAAAGGCTGAGGCAAAAGGTGTATGCATACACCTGCCTTCAGACAGCATACTGGCTGACAAGTTCGCCCCCGATGCCAATACATCTTCGTCTGCCAATACAGAAATACCCGATGGCTGGATGGGATTGGATATAGGCCCCATTGCCTGCGATACATTTAGCAAAGTGGTGAAAGAGTCGAAAACCATACTATGGAACGGCCCTATGGGTGTGTTTGAGATGGACAAATTTCAGCACGGTACTAAAACCATAGCTGAGGCTGTTGCTGCTGCTACACAGAGCGGAGCATTTTCGCTGGTAGGTGGTGGCGATAGTGTAGCTGCTGTCAACAAGTTCGGCTTTGCTGACGATGTAAGCTACGTATCTACAGGTGGCGGCGCCATGCTGGAGTTCTTTGAAGGGAAAGACCTGCCGGGTATAGCTGCTATACGTAAGTAATAGAATAAAACTTATGATAATACTTGAAAGGCCCGCGATAAGCGGGTCTTTCTGATTTTGCCACGCAACTGATAGTGGATAATATTATAGCGCTGAAATCTTTACAGGAGTAACTTAATTCGTATTTTCCCGTATAATTTTCGTCGTATGGCTATGTTTAGCAAACTGGGTAAATATTCAAACTTCGCGTTAATGGTAATGCGTGCCGGGGTAGGGGTAATGATGGTACTGCATGGTTATCCCAAACTATTGGATGGCCCTGAACGGTGGGCTAAATTAGGCGGAGCTATGGCTAATTTCGGAATAACATATGCACCTGAGTTTTGGGGATTTATGGCTGCCTTTGCCGAGTCTGTAGGCGGACTGTTATTAGTACTGGGTTATATGGCCAGACCGGCTGCTTTATTGCTGTTTATTACTATGGTAGTAGCAGCTACCAAGCATATTATGGGCGGTGATCCTTTCAGTAAGTCCTATCACTCTATTGAGCTGGCATTCGTCTTCTTGGGCTTGTTCATCCTTGGCCCTGGCAGGTATTCTATTGATAAGGATTAAGAAGCGACTTTGAGCCGCAGGTTGTTTAGTCCCCTGTTATTGTTAGTATTCAGCGCGGTTTTTATGCCGTCTACAATATTGTCTGCTATATAGCTGGTCTTATTCCTGATGTTGCGCTTGCAGTTGACAATATATGTGTCATCTTCAGATAGGGTATAAATCAAGGGCAATGCCGCGTACTTTATGCTTTTCAACAAGCGCTGGTACAAGTTCCCTGCCGAAGCCTGGTTTTCCGTGGGGTTGATTATCAAAACATCAGGTCCTATTTCATCAATCATATCACTCACCATACGCTCATCGCACCTGTACACCAGGAAACCACGTTCCCTTAATAATTCAGCATCAGGTTCCTGGCTGAATTTATCATTACCGGTCAATAATACTCTTAATCGCATAGTATTGCATTTACCTATATAAACGTAAAAACTGTGCCAATGGTTTGTATAAAATGTTAAATAGTACTTCCGTATGACAATTGTGTTTTTTGATACAATAAACGTCCTCCCGGGTAGGATATATAAAGAAAATTAAGTATCTTTATGCCCCGTTAAAATTGCACAGTATGGAACGTCAAATTCAGAATATTGAGGTTAAATACCTTGCTGAACTAAGCAGGGATGAATCTGATGAACTTATCTCATCGCTGGTTCCGGAGTTAAACCAAATGTTCATTGGTTGGGATAATGAGCAGACTATTGCTGAACTAGCCGAAGTGTTTGAGCAGCATAGGGTAGAGCATGGTATTGCCCCCGGAGCTGTTTACATAGCAGGCAAGGACATAGCGGGTATTGGCGGATTTCAATATCTTGAAGAAACGGGTTTATACGAATTAATGTGTAATGTTTCATACGGCTATCAGGCTCATATCCCCGAAATAATTAACCACCTGGTTTTTCATGCATTTGGCAACCTCAAGATGGATAAAATATGTGCCCGTTCATTACCGGGTACCGTGTTGGATGCCCACTTGATAGAATACGGATTTACATCTCCGGGAGAACGCGTGTTTACTGATGATGGCAGAGACCAGATATGGAAGTATTATGAGTTGGAGAATGAGGGTAATTTAATACCCGCTGTCGATGCATATGCCTATTCCGCCGACGATTGGGATATACTTGTCTGACCATATAGTAAAAAAATATTATAGTGTCGTTCATTTCTGTCTATATTTAGTGCAACATTCCCGGCACTACTATGGTACATAACATACTGAGAGATAAACCAACCAGGTTATTCATATTACTTACATCGTTCTTTGTAGCCAATGCATTAATAGCTGAATGTATCGGCACCAAGCTATTTTCGTTGGAATTACTGTTTGGTATGGAACCAGAGCCGTTTTCATTATTAGGTGAAAACGGGCTTACCTACACTCTTACAGCCGGTGTATTACTGTGGCCACTTGAGTTTGTAATGACGGATATAGTGAACGAGTATTTTGGTGCTAAAGCGGTAAGGCGTATTTCGTACGTAGCAGTTGGCCTGATTAGCTATGCTTTTATCATGTTTTACATGGCTATTGCGGTACCCGCAGAGCAATCATTCTGGGTTGGTAGCCAAAAAGAAGCGGGGATACCCGACATGCAAGTGGCGTTCAGCAGTATATTCGGCCAGGGCATGTGGATTATTGTTGGTAGCCTTATAGCATTCCTGGTAGCGCAGATACTGGATGTGTGGATATTTCATAAAATAAAGAAGGTGACGGGCCAAAAGAAAGTATGGCTGCGGGCTACCGGCTCAACGCTTGTTTCTCAATTCATTGATAGTTTTATTGTTCTTTTTATCGCCTTTCACATCGGGCGAGATTGGAGTATGCAACGTGTATTAGCTATAGGCCTTGTTAATTATTCTTACAAGGCTATGATGGCTTTGTTGCTTACACCTGTTATATACCTGGTAGAAAACAGGATAGACAGGTACTTGGGCCGGGACATAGCTTCCAAGATGAAAACAGCCGCTACTGAGCAGTAGCGGCTGTGGTGATTTTCTATATCATTTACCTGTTATTGAGCTCTTTTATATGGCTTCGCACTTCTGAATCGATGAGTGATATTCAATTGCATTTGCGGTATGTTATGCAGGCTTTTTGATATTTCTTTCTGCCCGTATGTCGAAGCGTTATTCCAAAGGGATGCGTTCACTCTCAGGTCTAGTCTCAGGCCAGGCGTAAACTGGTAGCCAAGACCGGCCATGGGGCCTATATTCATTGTTGATCCAAAGTCGCTGAGCAATATCTGTTTTTCCGTAGCAAACTTTGGCTCGGTTGTAGACGTTAGCGATTGCTCCAGCAGGTACCGCTGTTCTACTTCCTGCAGGTTATTTATCTTAAAGTTATACCTGAAGTTGGCTCCCAACATATATATCCACCTGTCTTTGCTGTACGTAACCATAAGAGGAACTTCAATGCTGGCATAGCTGCCAAAATTGTAATAGTGCTCAATGGAATCGTATGTATATAGCCCTTGTCCGTTAATGTTAGCAAATCGTACATTGTCTATATAATCATCCTGCATTTTCTTATTCGCAAAATTTAGCCTGTGTGCATATTTGACTTCTGCAAGTATGCTCCAACGGTCGCTGACAGAAAGATTGCCTGCAAGACCTGCGTGAACACCGAGATTGCCATTCGTTGTGCCGTTGATGCCACCCAAAATGCCGGGATAGAATTTCATGGCACCCATCCTGAATTTAGCATTACGTACAACTTCTTCAAACCTGTGCGGGTTGTAGTTCTTCATTTTTTTGCTGGCTACTTTATGGTCGCCCAATTTTTGCATGCCAGCACTTTCTTCAGCAGCTTCTTTTTTAACAGATGGTGCTGCAGAAGAAGGGTTCATATTGCTTCCGCTGTTATCGTCATCTTTCTTATTCAGCGCCAGCATTTCTTTATCTTTCGGCACTTTTATTTTCATCACATCTTCCCCATTGAAGATAGTATCCTTCTTAACTACACCGTTCTCATCTTCACGTTCCTGTATCTCTATTTTGTTATATGGTATCTCCTTCTCAGTATGAGTTGGTTCTGATGGTTTGTTGCCGGTTGTCGCCTTATCCAGGTTTTTGTTGTTTGCAGCAACAGGTTCAGATGGTCCTTTTGTTGTGTTTTGTTTCGTGTTTGAACCATTTGCATTATCGGCAGGCTTGCTGCTGTTGTTATTATTACTAACAACACCTTGTTGGTTTGCATTAGCGCCGGGCTTATTTTGTCCCGGTTTTTTGGTAANNAGCTGCTGTGTTTCCTGCTGTATTGCCGGTAGATGTTGTAGTGGCAGCAGGAATTATATCCTGATTGTTGCCAGTTGTTGTATTTGTAGATGTTTTTGCAGCAGTTGTAGTGCCTGCGATTGTTGTTTTTTGTTGTTTTTCGTTGTCGTTGTTAACAGGTTTATTGTCAGTTGCTGCAACGTTGCCTTTCTTGTTGTTATTGGCAGTAGTTGATTCATTGCCACCGGTTGTTGTCATTTGTTGTGCAGGCTGCGTTGCTGTAGTGCCTGTTGCCGTTGTCGGCTGCTCAGTTGGTACGGGGGTCTCCTGCATTTCCTGCGGCATAGCAGTAGTAGATGCTGTACCTGCCAATCCTGTTACCGGAGTGGTTAATTTACCTGCGCCGCTATTGTCGGCCAGGGGAGCCTCTGAGTTGAAGGAGTGTAATACCTGGTAACCACCGGCAGATACTGCCAGCAGTAAAACCAAACCGCCTAAATAGCCAAACATGCGGCGCCAGTTAAATGCGCCTCCCGGAACTCCCCTCACCGGCATTTGCTGGTCCAGGAGGTCCCGCATGTGGAGCCAGGCCCCCGGGCGCTCCTGCTCCTCGGCATCGCCAAGGCGCTGTCGCAGCAAATCGTCTATCTTGATCATGTTTTTATCCATATGGGATAAAATTTATTTTTTATAATGTAGTTGCAGTCGTTCTATTTTATCTTTCAGTATCNNCAGACAAGTGCCATTTGGATGTGCCCTCGCTGATACCCAGCATTTTCCCTATTTCCTTATGCGAAAAACCTTCCATGATGTACATATTGAATACTGAACGTGTTGCATCGGGTAATTGTTGTACCAGTTGCAACAGTTGCTCATAATACATCTTGTCTGCATGGTCTTTATGTACATACTCATCCTTTTCCACCAGCATTATCTTCTCAGAATAACGTATGTTCTGTTTTACGTAGTCTGAAACAGAGTGAAAAACTATTTTCCTGAGCCAACCTTCAAAAGAGCCCTGGAAGGTGTATTGGTCAATTTTCTGAAAAGCCCTCAAAAAACCGTTGTTCAATACTTCTTCCGCCTGTTCGTAATGATCAATATACCTTCTCACTACCGCCATCATCTTTGGATAAAACAACTTGTACAGCCGTTCCTGGCATGCGCGGTCGTTCTTAGCGCATCCATTAATGAGTTGTTCTAACTCACTAGCCTGTCCAGGTATAGTATATGCCAAAGCTATAGGCAAGTAACGGGTATTAATGATTTACACACAATTAGACTGTCGAACGGACGGAATAGTTGGGTGGGTAGCGTTACTTATTAAATAAGGGTTAACAATTACATTATCAAGGGCTAAGATAATACTCAGGACCATCAAATCCCAAAACAATCCCAAACTGCAGCTCTGCCTTTTGAGATAATCGTGTATATTTACCATATATCATTGATTGTGTGAAGATTAGAAAACTAATATCGGCATATAGGACCAAGCTTCTGGGGCAAAAAACAGGTGTAGAAGAAGCTACACTTGGTGGCACGGCATTGAAAGTTTCGGCCGGTACAATTAACAAAAAAGCGGATAAGGATGATGCCTGGTGGTATGCGTTGGCAAAAAGATATGATATTATTTATGATGTAGGTGCCAATGTGGGCTATTCCTCCATATTGGCCAGCCTGGGTGATATGGGCAAAACTATTTTGCTGGCCGACCCCAATCCCCTGGCATTGGAACAGGCTAAACAGAACCTTGAGGGTAACGGAATGGGGGCGAATAAACACTATATAAACGCCTTTGTTGGCGAAAGGAAAGGGGCGCAGGTCAAATTCTACACATTAGGTACAGGTTCGGCAGGCAGTATGTTTGGTAGCCATGCTGATAGCGCGAGGGCGGTAAATGCCTGGTATATGGTAGACACCACAACAATGGATGATACAGTTGCTGAAACAGGTATCAGCCCGCAGTTGGTAAAGATAGATGTAGAAGCAGCAGAGAGTTATGTATTGCAGGGGGCTGTGAAACTCGCGCAACAACAGCAAGCTGTTTTTCTGGTAGAGATGCACGCACCGCCTGAAATGCCTATGCTGAAAAATGCCGGGTTGATTTTAGATTGGNNTGGCCTATTATATGAAGGAACATGACGGGTTGAACGATGCCCAGCAGATAGCACACCGTGGCAGGTGCCACTTGTTGCTGTTACCATTGGGCACTGCTTATCCCGAATACCTGAAAGAGATACAGGAAGGGGATGAGATAATGTGGTAACAAAAGAGGCGCTAATCAGCGCCTCTTTTCTATGAATTATGATAGTTGCCTTATTTAGAAGACATCATCTTTTTTGCTTCGATGCTGAGCGTAGCGTGTGGCACTGCGCGCAGACGTGCTTTGTCTATCAGCTTGCCTGTAACACGGCATATACCGTATGTTTTGTTTTCGATACGCATCATCGCTTTTTCCAGGTGGTTGATGAACTGTATCTGGCGGCTGGCCAGCTGTGCCAGTTGCTCGCGCTCCATAGCGCCGCTGCCATCTTCCATATTCATGTAGCGGTTCTCTGTATCTTCAGTACCTGCTTCATCCTTGCGGGTAATCAATCCCTGCAGGTAAGTCAGTTCTTTACGAGCTGCATCAAGGCGGCCTGATATCAATACCCTGAATTCATTCAGCTCTTCATCGCTGTAACGATATACCGGGCCTTGCTGTTCTACCGGTGTATCCAGTATAGAGCGTGTAAACTCAGGCTGGTAGTTAATCATGGTCTTGCCTGATTTTTCAGCCTGCTTAGATTTATTTTCCAGGCGGCGGTGCGCTACGATAACTTGTTGTTTGTTCTCGTCGCGTGCGTTGCGCCTTGTTGGCTTTGGTTTTTCAGTAGGTATGGGTGCAGCCTTAACAGTTTTTGTTATGGTTGCAGCTTTAGAGGCTGCTGCTTTCTTAGCCGATGCTGCTTTTGCAGGAGCCGCAGGCTTTGCAGCCGCTTTAGGGGCTACGGTTTCTTTTTTAGCAGGTGCCGCTTTT
>DINJ01000061.1:0-1497 GCA_002423665.1 Bacteroidetes bacterium UBA5543
AGCACATCTCCACTGCCGCCTGTGGCCATACCCGCGTTTCCAGTCATATTATACCAGCATTCCCCTTCAGGCGTTACTACAACAGTATGATGTCCTTTCAACACTATATAAATATTATACTTCATACTCTGTGTGCGTGCCATTTCCACCATTTGCATGCTATTCCTTGTTGCACCAAAAAGGCGCTCAAACTCCTTGGGGTGTGGTGTCAGCACACTATCAGCAGGTAGTTTATGCAGCAAATCAGGTTGTTGAGCCAGAATATTCAGACCATCTGCATCTACCACAACAGGTTCTTTACACGCTGTTATAAAATCGACCACAGCTCTTATGGTCGCCTCGTTAGTACCCAAACCCGGGCCTATCCCCACTACGGAATCCTGCCAATCCTTAATACGGCTGATACAAGTCTCTCCGC
This sequence comes from Bacteroidetes bacterium UBA5543, assembly GCA_002423665.1. Lineage (GTDB taxonomy): Bacteria > Bacteroidota > Bacteroidia > Chitinophagales > Chitinophagaceae > UBA5543. The sequence continues at coordinate 419 of DINJ01000061.1, forward strand.
TTACATGACACATGGCTTCAGGTACGGCCGATTGTACAATCTCATAACCACATTCAGGCACCAACACCTTTACCTTACCTGCACCACTGCGCAATGCAGCTTTAGATGCCAGCACAGCAGCACCTATCATACATTTACTGCCGGCAATAATAAACGCCTGGCCATAATCTCCCTTATGTGTAAATGGATTGCGTGGCCTGTATAAGGCAGCTACGGCATCGTTGTCAGAGATATAATAACTGGTATGTGTGGATGCAATAAAAGTTGTAGACAATCCTATATCCAGTATTTGCAACCTCCCTGTGTACATGCCGGTTTCAGGGTGCAGGAACGATCTTTTATAAAACTGAAAACTGAGTGTGTAAGATGCATTGATGACGGGTGCGTTATCTACAGGAATATTATCGGCAGGCATTCCACTAGGGATGTCTATTGACACTACCCTATTGGGTAGTTCGTTAATATGATTAATAAAATCTCCCACCCAGCCTTCAGCAGGGCGGTTAAGCCCCGTCCCTAAAAGGGCATCGATAATAATCACGTGGTCCGGCACATCGGCTATCAAACTATCCTGTGGCAATATATCTACCAAACCTTTTTCAATATTGTTCAGCCGTTCAAAATTCTTTCTGCAATCTTCTGTCAATTCATCACTCAGCCGCAGCAAAAAAGCTTTAGCATTATACCCTTGCCTATGCAACATACGCGTTATGGCAAGACCATCGCCACCATTATTACCNNCCCGAGCCACACAGAATAATGAATACTGAATCTGACGGAAGGTTTTCGTTAATCCATGCAACACATTGATTCGCAGCCTTCTCCATCAATTCATAGGAGCTGATTTTAGATGCATGTATAGTATACGTATCACAAGCCCTTATTTGCGATGCACTGAAGATTTTCATAATTGTAAAATAAAACAAAAGCTGTTACAGTTTTACCCATTAACACACATCGCCATATATCTATTTTGCCACAATAGTGTAATTCCTATCTTTGCCGCTTTCCCGATAAGGGATAAAAGCCGTACTTTTCGCAGATATTTCAGATTTCAGATGAAAAACAACTTAATATTT
>DINJ01000061.1:1502-7412 GCA_002423665.1 Bacteroidetes bacterium UBA5543
CACAATTACCCTGGCCACATTATTGTTTACGTTCACCGCTTTGGCGCAGCAAAACTCAGGTATAATCAAGGGCTTTGTATATGACAAAGCTACCGGAGAACCTATGATATTCACCAATGTATTGTTGCAAGGCACCAAAATGGGCGCCCAAACTGATGTTGACGGATACTTTACGATATCCCAGATACCGGAAGGCACATATACTATATTGACTACACTTATTGGGTACGACACTTTCAAAAGCTCGGTTACAATCAAGAATGGTAGTATAATAACCAAAAAAATATTTCTTGCACAGAAACAAAATGAATTGGAGGGTGTGGAGATAACTGCCCGCAAGACAGAAAAGGTAACACAAATCAATGCTGGTACGATAACCGTAACTCCACGCGAAATGAAAATGCTGCCCAGNNACGAGCCCGATATAGCACAATACCTGCAGGTGGTACCTGGTGTAATCTTTACAGGCGATCAGGGTGGTCAATTATATATACGTGGTGGTTCCCCTACGCAAACTGGTATTATGTTGGATGGTATCACTATTTACAACCCCTTCCACTCCATCGGCCTTTACTCTGTATTTGAAACAGACGCCATACGTAACGTAGAGATACAAACAGCCGGCTTTAACGCACAATACGGCAACCGCACTTCCGCCATTGTAGATATCACAACCAAAGACGGTAACAAAAACCGCCATTCAGGCAAACTATCATTATCACCCATCATGGCACGTGCCATGGTAGAAGGGCCAATCGTTAAGGCCAAAAGAGAAGGTGGTGCATCCAGCACATTCCTTTTATCTCTCAAGCACAGCTACCTTGACAATACATCTAAATCTATCTACGGCAGCTTGGGCGAGCCTTTCAAATCAGGCCTGCCTTACAGTTTCACCGACATATATGGCAAAGTAACCATCAACGCTGATAACGGAAGTAAACTGAACTTGTTCGGTTTCAACTTTGACGATAAGGCAAAAAGCGTTAATCCCAACACCAAAATGGTGAATGCTGATTTTAACTGGCAGGCAACCGGTGGTGGTGCAACATTCGTTATTACCCCCGGAACAAGCTCAGCTCTTATCAATGGTAAGTTTGCATACTCTAAATACAACATCAGCACAAGTGAAGTGACTTTCCGAAACAGGGCCAGCTCTATCGAAGGTTTTGAGGGGGGTATTGACTTTACTTACTTCTTCAAAGGGTATAGCCAGTTGAAGTACGGGTTTGAAGTAAGCGGACTGCACACACAACTTGATTATGCANNTGTAAATACTACTCTTGACCGTAGGAATACATTGGGCTCACTGTTTGCCGTGTTCCGCAAAAACTTTAGCGACAAGCTAATAATGGAGCCCGGTTTCCGTATGCAGTATTATTCTTCACTGGATGTATTCACGCCTGAACCTCGTATAGGATTGAAATATAATGCCACTTCCAACTTACGATTTAAAGCAGCGGGTGGTTTGTACTCACAAAACATACTCAGCACCAAGAGTGACAGGGATATCGTAAACTTTTTCAACGGTTTCGTCTTAAGCCCTGACCAGGCAATACCCAATACAGACAATGAAAGGGTTGCATCTAACTTACAACGTGCATATCATGGCTTGTTTGGCATTGAAGTAGATATTAATAATGTAGAGTTAAACCTGGAGCCCTGGTATAAAAACTTCTACCAGAACATTGAACTCAGCCGTATAAAAGTTAATGTCCAGGATCCTGATTTTACATCAGGGACAGGAGAGGCTTACGGTATTGACTTATCGGCTCGCTACAGCGTAAAGCGAGTTTACCTTTGGGGTGTAGTGTCTTACCAGCAAATAAAGTATAAAACACTGGTACTGGACGGAAATAAGGTAACCACAGTACGTAACCCAGCAACAGGTCAGACAGGCCTGACAGGCGTAACAGAAGTGGCAACTTACCCTCCTCCATTCGACCGCCGTTGGAATATCAACCTATTGGGTTCTTACACCGCCGGTAAGAAAAGAGACTGGGAAATATCANNCCCCTTTCCCTTTTACACAAACACAAGGTTTTTACGAAGAGAACAACCTGCAGCAAAACGGCATAGCTACCAACTACCTGCAGCAAAACGGACAAATAGGTATTATTTATGCTAATGACATCAATGGTGGCAGACTGTCGTATTACCACAGGCTCGATCTATCTATTCGCAAACGCTTTGACATCAGCAAATATTCAAACTTTGAAACCACTTTGAGTTTAACAAATGTTTACAACAGGAACAATATTTTTTATATAGAACGCCTGGATAATACACGTGTTTTTCAGCTACCTTTGTTCCCAAGTTTGAACGCTACATGGAACTTTTAACTATTAAGTAGTTGAATGACATTTTACAAGGATAGAAAGATTGCCCAAAGTTTCTTTGCCGTATGTACCGGTTTGCTATTGATGACCAACCAGGCTCACGCCCAGTTGCATGCACCACATCTGCCCGGGAATAAACAACTGAAACAAGCCGAAGAGTTATTAGCACAAAAACAATATCACAACGCAGCATTAGCCGTTGATATGTTTTTGACGCAACCACGGTCTGCTACAAACACGGTATCACAAAGCGAACTTGATAAAGCAGGCTATATAAAAGCGGTGTCGCAAATCAATGCTAATACAACTGACGCGGAAAATAATGCTATCAGTTATATCAACACCACAGCTAACCCTGCATACAAACAGCGAACAGCCTATGCATTGGCACAAAGCTATTTCAGAAACAACCGCTTTACAGATGCTATCAGGTATTACGAACTCGCCGGGGTAGCCAACCTGAACAATGAAGAAGTAATAAATGCCAAGTTCGAGTTGGCTTACTGCTACTTTAACAATAGCCAGTTTGACCAGGCAGAGCCATTACTGGCATCGGTAAGAGAGCTTGGGGGCAAATATTATGATGCCGGCAATTACTATTACGGCCTGCTGGCTTATAACAAGAACAATTACCAGGATGCTCTGAACAGTTTTAACCGTATTGAGAATAAGAGCGAGTACAACAATATTGTACCATACTATATAGCTGAAATACACTACTTTACCGGTAATAAGCCTAAGGCCCTCCAGGATGCGCTAAGGCTGATCAAACGTCCTGAGAAATCTTATTACCACAACGAGCTATACCTGCTGGCTGCACAGGTATATTTTGAAGATAAGAATTATAATGAGGCGCTCCCCTACTTCGAATACTACTACGAGAACACTGAACGCATAAGAAAAGAAGACCTGTACGAAATGGCCTATTGCTATTACCAGTTGCAAGACTGGGAGGATGCTATAGACTATTTTCAGCAATTGGGTGAATCAAGGGACTCACTGGGCCAAAGTTCCACCTATCTATTGGGTGATTGCTACCTGAAAACAGGTGATAAGAAAAGTGCACGCAATGCCTTTAGTATATGTGCCGATATGCCCTTTAACGCCGGCCAGAGAGAAGCTTCATTGTTGATTGCGGCGAAGTTGTCTTATGAAATGGGTTACAACAGTGACGCTATTTATTATGTGAACCTGCTGCTGGCTGACTACCCAAACTCAGCTTATGCTGATGAAGCTAAAACCATGCTGTCTGACCTGTTGATACGAACCAGCAATTATGCAGAGGCATATGATGCGCTAAGCGATGTACAAAAAAGGGATAATAATTATAACAGGATATACCAGAAAGTCACTTACGGATATGCCATGCAGCAGATGCAGGCGGGCAACTACGGCTTCGCTGACAGCTTGTTGAATATGTCTCTAAATAGCAGCACAGACCCCACATATACTAAAGCTACGTACTTCTGGAAAGCCGATCTGGCGTACAGGGCCAGCAATTTCAAGTCGGCAATAAATTACGGCAACCGCTTTATCAATAGCACTGGGCGAAAAGAATGGGTATCAATACTAAGCCCTGACGCCACTGAACGTAATGCGTATATTACTATGGGGCATGCATCCATGGAACTCTCAGCTTTTAATGATGCACAAGAGTTCTTCAGCAAAGCCCGGTACAATGCGGATGCTACTACAGACTCTGTGTTTATAGCCTCCACGGTTTTGCAGGAAGCTGACGCCGTATTCATGCAAAAGGATTATAGCAAAGCGATATCCCTGTATGACAAGGTAATAGTTGCTAATTCTTCTGATGCCGATTACGCCCGCTACCAAAAAGCGGTAATACTGGGGCTGACAGGCAACAACAAAGGAAAAGCTGAAATACTCGCAGGCATGATAGGCCGCACTCCATCGTCCAAATATGAGAATGATGCACGTTATGAACTGGGCCTTACATATATTGAGGAGGATAGATATAGCGCTGCCATCAATACATTGATGCCCCTCACAGAGGCGTACGAAATACGCAATATGGCTCCAAGGGCATGGATGAAAATAGGGTTTGCCTACCAGCAGTCGGGCAATGAGCAAAAGGCCATTGAATCTTATAAACGTATCGTACAGGAATATCCTACATCAGCAGAATATGTAGCCGCGCTGGACGCACTGAAAAGCCTGTATATACAAATGGGACGCGCAGGTGAGTATGCCAAACTGTTGAAAGAAAACAATATACAGGGCAGCGAAGAAAACAACCTGGATACCACTTATTATGCTACTGCCGAGGCACAATATGCAGCAGGCAACTACGACAAGGCTAAAACCCTGCTGAGTGAATACCTGGAAAAGTATCCCAATGGTGCATATACAGGTAAAGCGCACTATTACAAAGCTGAAAGCCATTACCAACTGAAAGAATATAAAGACGCGCTGAAAGAATATGAGCAGGTGCTTACAGCCCCATGGAGCAACTTCTCCGAAAACAGCGCAAGGCGCGCTGCGGCTATAGCCTATAACACAGGAGACTGGCAAACGGCCGGGAAATACTATTACGAGCTGAGGAACATAGCCATGACAGAGGAGAACCTGTTGACGGCATATAATGGGTTAATGCTGACAAACGACAAATTAAACGAGCGTAATGTCGCCTCGGCCTATGCAGATACACTTTTATCTATTACCAGCACCGATGCCAAGATTAAAGAAAACGCACAGCTCATTAAGGCCAATGCCCTGATGATGGCAGCAGACTATGATGGCGCATTGGATCTATTCAAACAACTGGAAACTGCAGGCATTGCGGCCACGGCTGCCGAAGCACGGTATAATATCGCCTTCATCCATTACCTGAAAGGTAACCTGAAGGAAGCAGAAGCTGCAGCCAATAACACGATTCAGCTTTCGGCGGGCGAAGAATACTGGATCGTAAAATCTTTCCTGCTACTGGCAGACATACTGGTGCAGCAAAAAGACTATTTCAATGCGAAAGCTACTTTACAAAGCATTATCAAAAATTGCAAAATAGCAGAGTTAAAAAGCCAGGCTTCTGACAAACTGAAAGAAGTAAAACAACTGGAAAACAAAAAAACTAAACTATCAGACAAGTAATGCAGGGCAGGTTTCTGGCAATATCAATACTAGGGTTATTATCCTGTTTTTCGGCCCAAGCACAAAGAGGCACGGCTAAAGACACGGTGATAAAAGGCGCTACTATTGAGATCATCCAATCATACACTCCCGAGGTAAAACGTAGTCCACGCCCGGTGCCTACGCCATCATTACCTCCGGTCGACACGTCTACCCCTGTATTGCAGCACCAAGTACCTGCCCAAACATTGTTTTATTCATATGGTTCTTTACCACTCAGGCCTCTGGCCCTCACACCCGGCAACGAAGAACACGGGTATGAAAACTTTGTCAAGCTGGGCGGAGGCAATCAATCAACTTTATACCTGGATGCCGGTATCAGCAGCCTGAAAGGGGACAATTACGAAACAGCCATCCTGCTTAATCACTTATCCCAGAGTGGCAGCATTGCAGACCAGAAAGTATCATTAACCGGAGCGGATGCCAA
>DINJ01000061.1:7668-7869 GCA_002423665.1 Bacteroidetes bacterium UBA5543
AGAACAGCTATAAACAGCTGGCCACATGGAACCCCTATATGTCAAATCTGTATACCGTGCAGCAAAATCAGTCAACAGAGATATACGGAGGAATAAAAAGCAACATTGGCAAACATATCAGCTTCGATGGCAAAGTCAGTTGGTGGCAATATAGCAACCTGCCTTTATTCATCAACGATACAGCTAATGATAAAAAGCAAT
>DINJ01000242.1:0-13207 GCA_002423665.1 Bacteroidetes bacterium UBA5543
TGACGCCCGGTACACCGGAAGCATGATTGTGTCCCTTTACCTCACTGTTGAACAATAAAGGGAATCCCAATTCGGCACCGGCACCTATATCTACCTGGGCAACTGCATGAACAACAGAACCTATAAAAACAACGGCAAGTATGAACTTCTTCATCTACCGCAAGTTAAGATAAAAAAGGCAGCCTGATTAAGGCTGCCCTTGTATCTCTCTGTTACTGCGCTATTTTAGTGCTTCCTGCCGGCAGTGATGTCGGACGGATAACATTGTCGGGTTGCTTGCGTAGTTTCTCCACCAGTTGATTGCTGGGTTTTTCCACAAGCAGGTATAATACATATGAAGTGGCCAGACAAACAGGTATACCTAAATACCAAAAGTACAGGTTGTGTATATAGTAGTAATTCAGTCCTAGCTTGACGGCAATGATTTTGACACCGAAAATAGTAGCCCAGTGGGTAACGTAGAGCGTGTAGCTGTAATCACCTATTTTCTCCAGCCATTTTATCCTGAAGTTGTACTTCAGCGCAGAAAACAGCAGTAGATAGGTTAATATCACAGTCATAATACCAGTCAACTTATTATGTTCCCCGCCAAACAGGTAACCCTTTGATAGTACCATCATTTCGAACACTGCCAGTATGGCTATGATAGCTACCGGTTTGCTCAGTCTGAAACTATTAATAAACCGGTCTTTGTATTTATAGAATAATATGCCAACTATGAAGTACACACCGTACTCAATACTGAACTGGAATAATGTATTGGTGTTGTCAGGGTTATGGTATGCTTTACCGTATATCAGCCAACCTGCAATGTACAGGAATAGCATTGCAGTGCCAAACAACCTGAACCTACGAACCATCCACGGTGCGAGCAGGTAAAAAACCACCTCAAAAGGCAATGACCAGTACTGGTGAGTCAGGTGGTTGTCTTTTGGCATATAAAACAGGTTAGACAATAGAGTAGGCAGGTACGAAATTTTCTCAAAAACTTCTTTAATGGAAATAAATCCTTCCGCATCATTGTAATACACATAAGGAACAAAAGCCCATATGAGGAATATTATGACAAAACTCCACAATATACCTAATAAGTACGGAGGGTATAACCTTACCAATCTACGTTTATAAAAACTCAGATTACCTGTACTGTTCCTGAGACTGTGTGCTATGGAAAAACCGGAAAGCAGGAAAAACAAAATAACAAACTCTGAACCCAGTCCGGTATGGTTCATGATAATCATCTGCAACGATTCCCACCAACTCCAATTCTCTTTTGGGTTTACATGCTGTGCATATAACATGGAATCGGAAAACAGTGCGCCACGAGAGTGGTTGATAACTACATAAAATGCTGCCAGTCCTCTCAACCAGGCAATAATACGCCAGTCGAGCCGGGTGTTGTGAGCCTGCTCTGCCATCTTTGTGTTTCTTTTTTGTTCTGAATACTAATACTAAGTTGTCTCTTTCGTATTTGTCTCGCTCGCAGGTGTTTTCATGAGGGTGACTGTATGCCGCAATACCGCTGCATATGAACCGGGAATAACTAAATATGGAAAATGTACTTAAGCGATAGGTAAACAGAACGAGGCTGCCTGAAGGGGCATACCCCGTTCTGTTCCCTTATATAAAGCTTATTACAGTTGCGTAGCTGTGTATACCACACCTACATCATAAACACCTGCAGGATATGAGAAACCCGGAGTTGCTTTGTACTTCACGGTAAACAATTGGTTAGAACCAATAGTACCGTTGTTGATCAGGTCCTGGTTGAAATCCCTCAAAGTATAATAAGTAGATGTTGAGAACGGACCGGGAACTGTACCACCAGTCAGGTCAGAAACAACAATCAGGCTTAAAACACCTGCAACGGGCATAGACGGTGTTGGAGACGCACCACCTGTGTAAGTGAAATACTCAGCATTGGTCCTTACAAATACATTAAATGCTTTGTTGCTCCTAACCCTGATTTCCTGGTTAGCAGACTCAACACCGTTTACATAATCATTAATAGTAGAGAAAGGCATTTCTACCAGTGGACCAACATCAGAACCATTTGCCGTGAAAGTAATGTCAATTACGTTGTTCAACTGCAGCTGAACGGCCTGAGAGGCTGAAGAAGATTGTTGTGCGTTGGCAGCATAACCAAATGCTGACAATAACGCTACTGAAAATAGCTTTTTCATAAATGTGTTTTTTATTTTAAAAGTTTATACTGCAAATATTAGGCTCAGCACAACACATTCCTAATATTTTAAAGGGTTTAACGAGAGGCAATGTTATGTGTTAACCAGCGATTAACAGGCACTATTAAGCTGTAATACAAGGAGTTATAATTGTTAATGAAACGCAGCTACCTGATTCACTAATCATTAACATGTGAAATGCCTGTATTTACAGGTGTTTCAGCGGGCAATTCCTAATCGTTTGTTAAGCGGTTTTAAAGGACTGGTTAACCCCATTCAAAAGTTTCTTTTGAGTAAAACGGCTTCGCATATTTGTATCGCAATAGCAACAAAACAAACAAACACCCAAACAAAAATTAATACTAAACACAGATGAGAAACTTAATCACATACCCCGTAGGACTGATACTGAAAGCATACATGGCATATGCCTTTGTACTGATAGAGCGAGAAAAGAGGAAAGAACAACGCGCTGAACGTGCAATGAAAAAGCAGGTATTGCAAACAGCAATAGGGAAATAACTTTACCACTTACCTTTTTGTATATAAATATGCCCCCCGCTCTGCCACTCACTATTGATTGAAAAATTAGTTATCGCACTGGAGCAAGACGAATTATCATCCCCACACCTCACTAACTGCGACCTTTTATCCTCAGTAAAAATAGTTGTGATATAATATACTTTACGTGTAGCAGGCAAGTAGATTGCCCAATCATTATCGGCGGCTATCCCCTTAATATTGCCAACTGTACGGTAATCGGCAAACGGTATAGTATCAGGTCGACTGCTAACAGGCGCCTGACCATAATAAATGTACTGAACAGAGTCTAATACCGCCCCCCATTGATCACCTTTTTTATACCTCCTCAATNNGACCTGTCAAATCCAGTAAAGGCGAAATCAAGTAATTCAGACGAGCAGTATATTTTTTTTTCGCAACAGGATGACAAAAAGATAATGAAACACAAAATAGCACTAAGCCTATACATAGTTAAACAGAAAAAGTAATCAAAGTAAAAATACGGGATATGAAACAGTAAAAATCAATGGTTTTGTCATTTCCTGTTTTTAGCAGCCATAGTAATGTTTAACAAAATCTTCCTTAGTATATACTTTGCAAGAGAATTTTTATAAATTGTAAACTGATTTGCAACATATTACAATATTATTATGAATATCACTACAAAGATCATAGGAATTTTCGCTACTGCAGCAGTGCTGACAAGCTGTGTCAGGAACAATGATATTATCGATCCTGTTCCTTTACCTGCAGGAGGGAAAGGAGGCAAGGCTACACTTCGGATAACTCCGCAACATCACAAAGTAAATATCAACACAGGTATAGTATATATCAAATACGCTGCTAAAACTATGCCTGCTGATATGACTACTTTTGACGCTATTGATACTGTAAGCGCCACAGATGCGACAGCAGTATTTGACAATCTGACACAAGGTGACTATTATATATATACCAGAGGGACAGACTACAACCTGCCNNCTTCAGGGTGATAGACACGCTGGAAAAATCATATGATTTGTACCTGCAACTGGACAATCCCGCTCATCATCCACAGCCATAAATTTTAACCTCTAACAAATTTTCAAGCCACTTTACCAAGTGGCTTTTTTTATTCAATAGAAACTAAAAATCCTCAACCCGACCAACCTTAATTTTAAATTAAACGTCTGATTAATAACAACATAAAACATTTTAACATGAATAAGTCATTAATAGCATTAACCATAGCGTCATTTATCACTGTAAGCAGTTGTGTTAAGAAACCGGAGCCAACACCGGCTCCCGCCCCTTCATCCAATGAAGTACATTTCAATTTTGAAAACTACTTTGGCAATGACGAGTTGGAACTGAATACCGTTACCTATACAACAATGAACAGTGAGCAGATAAACATCAGTATGTTCAATTACTGGATAACCAATATCGTCTTCATCAAAGCTGATGGAACAGAATATGCGGAGCCTGAAAGCTACCGTCTGCTACGTGGCGACAAACATGCTACACATCATTTTCACGTACCTGATGTACCTGCTGGAACCTATACGGGCATGAAGTTTATAATAGGTGTAGATGTACCACGTAATACAAGCGGAGCCCAGGATGGTGCGCTGGACCCGGCAGTAAATGGTGATATGTATTGGAGCTGGGCTACAGGATATATTCAGGCTAAACTAGAAGGTACATCTCCTCAATCTAAAGCCGCAAATAATGCCGTAATATACCATATAGGCGGTGTAGAAGCAGGTAAGGAGACTCCCAGAAATGTTACTTTGAGCTTTGGCACCGATATGGTTGTAGGTACAAAAGCAGGTTCTATCAAAATAAAAGCAGATGCAGCCAAATGGTTTGGGCCTGCCAATCCCATATTGATTGAAAACGTATCAAGCACTACACACGGAGGTAGTGCCAATTCATTAAAAATTGCCGACAACTACCAGAGTATGTTCAGTATACTATCAGTTGGTAATGAATAAGTAACTTTATAAAAAAACGGAATAATGAGCATTGCATTAAAAGGAATAGCATTAATTGGTTTATCTCTTGTACTACTATCCAGCTCTTGCGAAAGGGATGAGACTATAACAGTTGGCGGCAAAGGCGGAAACACAACACTAAAAGTCACGCCGCAGCATCACGGCAATAATATAGACAGCTGCACTGTCTATATCAAGTACAATGCGCAGGACAAGCCATCGGCCTATGATGAAGAAGTGAAATGCCTGATGGAAAATGGCAAGCCTGTGGCTACCTTTACCAGCCTGAACAAGGGCAACTACTATATATTTGGTAAAGGCTGGGACCCCGGCATAGAACAAAACGTAGAAGGTGGTATACCTTATACTATAACCGAAGACGGCACTAAAGAAATTACTGTGCCGGTAACAGAAACAGGGCATTAGTTAAGTACCATTCAATAAAAGAGGGCGTGCAGATGCATGCCCTCTTTTATTACGCTGATATACCTTTAAAGTTCGTCCAGTAATTCCTGCACCATTCCCCTTATCAAATCACGTACCTGGTTGAATTCGACAGGTTCCATATGGCGGGGGTCAGGTATCTGCCAGTCAATATGTTTTTTTGCGGGCATCCAGGGACAGGCATCGCCACAACCCATAGTCACTACCGCATCAAAAGGAGCATCTTTTGTTACTTCGTCCAGAGATTTACTGTCGTGGACGGACAAATCATAACCCAATTCGGCCATAGCACGTATAGCCTTAGGATTGACAATGCCCGATGGTTTGGAGCCTGCACTATATGCTTCTATACCCTGCATAAGGGCGAAAGCCTGCGCCATCTGGCTACGGTTACTATTTTCTATACAAACAAATAGTACTTTCTTACTCATTCTTTTTCTTTTATATAATTGTACACAGGTACAGCTGCACATGCGCCTAAGATGGGGGCTACAATATATAGCCACAAAGACTGAATGTTCATAGATATAACTGCAGGACCGATAGACCGTGCGGGGTTCATAGACGCACCACAAATGGGCCCCGCAAACATGGCTTCTAATGCCACCACGGCCCCAATAGCCAGTCCTGCAAACATCCCCTGCTCTTTACTGCCATGTGCTACACTCAGTATCACCAGCATCAGGAAAAATGTAAGCAACAACTCCAATACAAATGACTGCATATCGCTGCCCGCCGGCAGCGTAGCACCTAAAAATTTATTAGCGGGAAATAATAGCTTCAGCGTACAGCTTGCCAGCAGGGCGCCTGCAAGCTGGGCCAATATATAGGGCGACAATTTCTTTACCGGAAACNNGATACATTACCCAGTGCATATATCATGCTCATTACTATCAGCCCGAAAGTTATGGCGATACCAATGTGCGTGACCGCCCCACCCGATTCCTGGTTGATAACAATAGCACCCGTGCCGCAAAACACGAGTGCATAAGTCCCTATAAGTTCTGCTATATATTTTTTCATTTTAGCAACAACCACCGCCCGGCGTGCATTGTACTTCAGCCACGGGCTTTTTAGCAAATACCGTAACACTATATATACCAGTGCCACTGTTCTTAAATTCTGCTATTTCTTCGGCAGAAAGATACTGGCTGAGTATATCATCGGGTATCACTATTGGCTTTTCTTTCTGCAGGGTAATGTCTTTAAAGCCGTTTTGCACTATCAACTCCAGGTACACTTGTTTCTGTATAGCACCGCTTACACAACCCGCGTACATCNNGCTTTGCCGGCAACTCACCCACCAGCACTACATCTGATATACTGAAATGGCCACCAGGTTTCAACACCCTGTATATTTCTTTAATGACGTTATTTTTGTTGGGTACCAGGTTCAGCACACAATTGCTCACTATCACATCAGCCACATTGCCACCCACCGGCATTTTTTCTATATCACCCTGCCGAAACTCAACATTATTATAGCCCAGCTTATCTACATTAGCGCGTGCCTTTTCTATCATAGCCTCTGTAAAGTCTATGCCTATAACCCTTCCCGTTGCCCCTGTTGCAGCTCGTGCTACAAAACAATCATTACCGGCACCACTGCCCAGGTCTATCACCGTATCTCCGGGTTTTATTTGGGCAAACTCTGTAGGCAGCCCGCAACCTAAACCCAAGTCAGCATCGGCATTATAACCCTTCATTTGGGTATAGTCATCGCTCATGATGTTATACACCTCTGTACTGCAGCCGCCCGCACCACAGCATGAGCTCATATTTGTTTCTTTATCCTGCAAGGCTATTTCACTATATTTCTGCCTTACCAGCTCTTTCAACTCTTGTTCTGTTTGCATTGTATTCCTTCTTTAACTTATTATTGCAATATTACGATTGATGGTTTAATTTCCCAGTAGTTTGAAGATTAATTTTATAGCTAACCGGGACTTCCCAGCCCCGGTTAGCATGTCGTGTTTAGCAGCAACCCAGGCCCTCGCAGCAATCGATGTTACCACCGCAGCAGTCATTGCCATTGTCGCAGCAGTTGCTCATTTGCATCTGATTAGTCATAGCTTTTTATTTATCGTATAATTGCAATATTGCGATTAATAGAAGCAAAAAAAGTTAGCAGCAATTACCGCCCGGCTGAGGCAGTTCTTTAAAAAACATAGTAAAGAACTCCATATACTCTTCCCATGCCTTTGGGTTGATACAATAGCATACGCTGGTACCCTCGATATTGCCTTGTATAAGCCCCACGTTTTTCAACTCTTTCAGGTGTTGGGAGATGGTAGGTTGTGCCAGTCCGAGCGTGTCCACCAGGCTGCCACATACACAGCTCTGCGTTTTAAGCAGGTGTTGCAATATGGCTATACGTGCAGGATGCGCCAGCGCCTTGGCCATAGCCGCCAGTTCATTCTGCTTTTTGGTAAACAACTCAGATTTGGTAATGCCCATAACTTGTTCTATTCAATCGCAATATTACGATTAATGTTATTAACGGCCAAAATTATTTCAGAATTTGCCGTATATTATCTTTTAAGTGGCTATCATTAACTATACGAAAGAACACGGTTTTTTTATTACTGTTTTCAAATAATGTCCATGAAAATAATGAGTCATTAATAAAGGTAATAGTTGTAGGACCCATGTATTCTTCTGAATAGAATTTACCTGTGTATTGCTTCGTATTGCTCTTAGCTTGTACAGCTATTGTCGGATTACAACTTAAATATATCCATTCGAATTGATCAGTAATAGGGCTTTGGATGTACTTTATACGGCCTAACCCGAAAACGAAGTATACTTCATTATCAATAGTGTCTAAATGAATTTTTTGATTATTTAGAAATGAGTAGTCATTTGGTTCGTTACCAGTATTATAGATACTTAAAGTATCACCTATCTTTTCAGCATATCCGTACCAAATGCGATTATTAAAGAATTGTGTCAATTCAAGACCAATATTATCCTGTGCTTTAACAGTTGTGATTACAACTGTTAAACAAAAGAGGAAAATGAAAAGGCGGCAACACATTACATTAGTGATTTTTTATTTCACATCCCCCATCAGTTTACGCACTATAGGTGAAATGGCAATAAGAACAACACCTGCAATTATTGCATAGATGCCGAACTGCTTGTATCCCTCGCTATATACGTTCAGTTTTTCTACTGCGCTGGCACCATCTTCGGGGGTAATAGAGGAGCCGAACAGCCCCGCCACATATTGCCCGTAAGCACTGGCCAGGAACCACATACCCATCATTACACCCTGCAACTTCTGTGTAGAGAGTTTGGTCATAAGTGACAACCCGATAGGTGACAATGCGATTTCACCGAAAGTAATAATGAGATAACCGAATGTAAATAGGTTGAGCGATGTCATACCTGCAGCATCGGCAAAGAACTTGCCCGTAAAGAATGTATAAAAGCCTATACCTAAGAACAGGAAACCAAGACCGAATTTAACCACACTGTTGGGCTCAAATTTCTTTTTACTCATCCACAGCCATAATAAACCAACAACGGGAGCGAAGAAGATAACGAACATGGCGTTGCCTGAGTTGTTAACCATGTTTGGGTCAATAGGCAGTCCGATAAGGTCTTTCTTCAGGTGCTCAGCAGCATAGATGCTCAAAGAGCCACCCGCCTGCTCAAATATCGCCCAGAAGACGACGGAGAAAATTATAAACACCAGGGCGGCAATCAGTTTCAGGTTGTCCTTACGTTCCAGCTTAGTCATTTCGTAAAAGAGGTACAACAAACTGAATGGGCCTATGAAGTACATGAAGTAATCAGTATACACAGTATTAGCCACCATTATTTGTATCAAGGGTATACAAGCCAGCGCTCCAATATATACCGCCCATTCGTATTTCCTGGCTTTGCCCTTATCTTCCGATTTAAACGGCGACATGCCTATCGGGCCCAATTTTTTGTGGTTGAGTGCGAAAGTGAAGAGGCTGATAATCATTACAACAGCTACCAGTGCGAAAGCTACATTCCAGCGCAAGTTTTCAGGGATAACACTACTCAGAATTTCCCCCTTACCCACACCTATCATTAATATGCCACCCAGGAACGCACCGATATTGATACCTGAATAAAACAGGCTAAATCCGGCATCGCGCCTGTTGTCACCGCTTTTATATAGTTGCCCCACCATGGAAGATATATTGGGTTTGAAGAAACCCGTACCAATAATAACGAAAGCGATTCCCGTAAAGAAAAAGTCTTTAGGGCTTATCATTAGCAGAATACTACCCACAATCATGAGCAACCCACCCCAGAACAAGGACTTTTTAAAACCAAGTATCTTATCTGCAAACAAACCACCTATGAATGTAAAGGCATATACCCATGCCTGTGTAGCACCATATTGCAGGTTGGCTACGCTCTTGTCCATCAGCATCTGGTACACCATGAAGTAGGTAAGCATACCGCGCATACCATAGAAACAAAATCGCTCCCACATTTCGCTAAAAAACAGGAACCATAATTGCTTGGGGTATTTGCCTTTAAAATCCTGGATTGCCTTTNNAAATCAAATGATTCGTTGAGCGTCTCTGCCATCGGTATAATTTATGTTACAAGCCACCAAATTAGTGGTTTTCCCGGTTATAAAAAGAAAAAGCAGCCCTTTTACAGGCTGCTTTTTTCAAAGTATTATCATTTGTTATTTCACACCGTGCATCAGCTTATTCAGCGGTTTACTGAGTACTACCAGCAGCAAGCCTATACCTACGGTTATCAATCCCATTTGGGTATAAATGTCAACATATTGTGTAAGGGTTTGCTCTGCGGTGGCTTCTGCTGCCCCACCCTCGCCATGTCCGGCGCCGGTAAGCTGTGCCAGTATAGCTGCTACGTAGTTGGCACCTGCTATTGACAGGAACCAGGCTCCCATCACCATACCGGTCATTTCCTTAGGCGCTAGTTTGGTTACCATTGACAGGCCTATGGGTGACAAGAACAACTCACCCGTAGTGTGCAACATATACAGGAATACCAAAGTAAATAATGGTAACCTGTATTCCGCATCAACCATACCGCTGAACAGCCATACAACCAGGTAGCCCAGGCCTAACTGCACTATACCTAATCCGAACTTCATAGGAATGTTCGGGTTTTTACCAATATTAGACAGCTTTACCCACATCACCGAGAAAATAGAGCCAAATATGAGTATGTAAAGCGGGTTGAAGAACTGCGTGGTAGCAGCACCCATTTCCCAACCAAATACAACCCTGTCGATATTACGGTCAGCGAACAAAGTAAGCGATGAACCAGCCTGCTCAAAACATGCCCAGAATACAATATTGAAGAACATCAGGAGTATCAGTATCAGCATCCTGTCGCGCAGCACTTTACCGCCTTTAATCCCGGCTGATATCAGCAGGTACAATACAAAAGCTGCAGTTGCAGCCAACAAATAACCTACTACCGCGCTATTGTTGAGCAGCAGATAGAAAACGGGGATAATTGCAAGTGTACCCAATATAGTAACATGCAGCCTGCTCAATGGGCCGAAAGCGGGTTTCATNNCCCTGGTAGTGTTTTTGTCCAAAAATAAATACTATCGCACCGATGACCATACCTATACCAGCCAGTGCAAAACCCTTCTCATAGCCGTATACATTCCCAACTTCTGCTACTACGGTAGTAGCCAGGAATGCTCCGAGGTTGATACCTATATAAAATATGGTAAAACCTGAGTCGCGACGCGGGTCGCCGTCAGCATACAGGCGTCCCACGATACTGGATATATTAGCTTTGAAATAACCGTTACCCGATATAATCACAGCCATACCCATCAACAGCCAGAATTCGCCTCCGCCAAGTATCATGAATTCGCCTATGGCCATAAGTATACCACCCATAATTACAGCTATACGATAACCTAACAGGCTATCTGCCAGCTTACCTCCTAACACGGTTACCGCATATACCAATGCAGTATATGCACCATATATCGCAAATGTGCGTTCGTCTGCTACCTGGAGTGTTTTAATCAGGTGTNNGCACGCATTCCATAATAGGAAAAACGCTCCCACATTTCGGCAAAGAACAACCAGTAGAGTCCCTTAGGGTGCCCGGTTGCAGGTGTTACAGGTGCTTCCTGAATCGGCAGATCGCCCGATGTTCCGAGCTCTTTCTCATCGTGTGTTTGAGACATAGATGTGATTATTTTTAAATTGAGTTACGAAAGATAATAAAAAAAGGTGGCGGTAAAAGTGGCGCAAACGAAAAATACCGCCTTAGGCGGTATTTTCTTAAAACGACTTTACAATTGTTATTAATGTATGTTTTTCTCACGCATTACTTTACGCAGCCATTTCAGCAATACGAGCAGCAATATAGTAGCTGCAATACATAATGCAAAGTTCATCAGGAAGAAATTGCCTTTGTTTTCAAAACCCTCCCACAGGCCTGATAACATGCCTGAAAGTTTATTACCTACAGCTGTAGACAGGAACCAGCCACCCATCATAAGTGCGGTAAGCCTGGGCGGACTGAGTTTTGATACCAGCGATAGCCCAATCGGCGAAAGACAGAGTTCACCGAATGTAACAACTCCGTAAGATGCTATCAGCCACCAGCTAGACGCTTTTTCATCACCCATTGATATGCTGGAAACAGCAGCTACCATTACCAGGGTAGACAAACCTGTAATTAACATACCCAGTGCAATTTTTGCCGGGGTAGATGGTTCAGCTTTGCGCTTACGCAGGAAGCCCCACAGGCCCACCACTACAGGAGTAAGCAATACCACCCAAAACGGGTTGATAGACTGGTACAACTCAGTTGAAAACAGTAATAATGATTTACCCTGCGCCGGTTGTTGCGCTATGGGTAAATTCTCAAAATAGTTTCTCGAGTTAGTGCGAAGGGATATCATTTTTCCGATATCCTTTACCTTTTGTTGGTCATTGGCTGCTGCAGCCACTTCTTTTTCCGCCACCAGCGAGTCTATATGCGCCTGGTACACCTCTACCGATGAATGAACCGTATAATGGTTTTCTACTTCCTGTGCCATATTGGCCTTTGTAGCAACGTTGGCAATAGCAGCAGGCATTTCCCTGTCAGTATGTTCTTTAGCCCATACTGTAAGCGCATCACCGTTCTGGTGGAATACAGCCCAGAAAATAATTACACAAAACATAACAGAAAGTAAGGCCCCAAGGGGGTTTTTATCCTCGTCACTGGCGCGGAACCATAGTGATCCATAAAATATCAGTACCGGTATACAGCCAAAAATGAAAGCGTCATTCTGCTTGGTTTGCAGCAGCGCTTCTCCAAATATCTTTTCAGGCAGAACATAACCTATAATGCCACAGATAAATACAGGCAGCAATACATAAGAAAATATCTTACCCAAAGACATATCTTCTTTCTGCACAGGCTTCATTATATCCGCGTGTTTCACATGCCTGGTACCTGCTATAAAAATCGCTACACCTATCAACATACCTACACCTGCTGCACCAAACGCCCAGCCCCATCCATAGTTGATACGCATATACGCCGCTACAAAGTTGCAGACGAAGGCACCTATATTGATACCCATGTAGAAGATGTTATATCCTGCATCTTNNAAGCCCAGCCCCAGCCGTAGTTGATGCGCATAAAGGCCGCCACGAAGTTGCAGACAAAAGCACCTATATTAATACCCATGTAAAAGATGTTGTAACCGGCATCTTTATTGGCACGGAACCTATCATCATTATACAGGTTACCTACGAGTGTAGATATATTGGGTTTAAAGAATCCATTACCCAATATGATAAGTAACAGCGAAATATAAAAGGCGGCGTCTCCAGGCAATGCCAATCCTAAATAACCGGCAGCCATATGTAACCCGCCAGCGATAATTGATTTGCGGAAACCGAATACCCTGTCGGCCAACAAGCCACCCAGGAACGGCGTAAGGTAAACCAGTCCCAGGTATGTACCATATATGTCTGATTTTTTGACAGGATTAAAACCCATACCTCCGTTGTCCACTGAATCCAGCATATATAAAGAAAAAATGCCTAGCATGAGGTAATAACCGAATCGCTCCCACATTTCGGTAAAAAA
>DINJ01000242.1:13292-13468 GCA_002423665.1 Bacteroidetes bacterium UBA5543
TAATTTTGAACCGTTAAAATAACCATTATATCCTGATTAGCTAACGCGGCAGGATATATTTATCTGTAAAATAGCTGCAATGTCTGCATACAACATATTGTTATTGGGTAGCGGCGGCAGGGAGTGTACCCTGGCGTGGAAACTGAGCCAAAGTAAATTATGTAAAGAATTATTTA
>DINJ01000249.1 GCA_002423665.1 Bacteroidetes bacterium UBA5543
TTGTACACACGCATTACATCTTCTTTGGTAACGCTTGTATACCTGTCCAGTTCTTTCTGCATACGGTTGGCATCACCGGTAAATGTCTGGAAGGCAGCCAATGTAGACACCTTGCCCGAAACACTTTCCATACGGTTGATTAAACCTGCTTCCATAGAATTGCGGAATTTTTCAATATCCTCATCTGTAACTCCACGCTGCTCAAATTCAGCCAATGTTTCGTTAACCAGTTTTTCCATATCGCTTAGCTTGTTGCCGGGATAAGGAATTACCGAAATAGTAAACTCACCTGCAAGCTCGCTACACGGGTTAGATACGCGCGCATTAATAGCTTTTTGCGACTTTACCAGGTTCTTATAGATAATGGAGTTCCTGCCCTGACCCATGATTTCAGATAAACAATCTAATGCAGCCTCATCGGGATGGTAGTTAGGTACAGAAGGATAAACGATATGCAGCATAGGCAGCTTGGCATAATTATCCAGCATTGATACATACCTGTTCTTTTCCAACTTTACAGCAGGTAATACAGTAGGCG
Source organism: Bacteroidetes bacterium UBA5543 (assembly GCA_002423665.1). GTDB lineage: Bacteria > Bacteroidota > Bacteroidia > Chitinophagales > Chitinophagaceae > UBA5543. The sequence goes on from DINJ01000249.1 coordinate 539, forward strand.
TAACTTCAGGGCCACGAGGTATAGAGCCGAAATATTTTTCAGCCATTTTCAACACGTCTTCCGTTTTAACATCACCGCCTACAGTAAGTACGGCATTGTTGGGGCCGTACCAGCGCAGGAAGAAGTTTTTCAGGTCGTTTACATCTACCCTGTTCAGGTCTTCGATATAACCGATTGTCAACCATGAATAAGGATGCCCGTAAGGATAAAGGCTTTCAGCAGATTTTTCACGCATCAGGCCATAAGGAACGTTGTCGTAACGCTGGCCACGCTCGTTCTTTACAGTAGCACGCTGTACTTCAAATTTTTGTTGTGTCACTGCGTCCAACAGGAACCCCATACGATCTGCTTCCAGCCACAACATTTTCTCCAACTGGTTGCTGGGTACAGTTTCAAAGTAGTTGGTACGGTCCTGGTTAGTTGTACCATTGAGTGTACCACCAGCTTCAGTAATAATTTTAAAATGCTGTTCGTCGGCAACGTTGTCGGAGCCCTGGAACATCATATGTTCAAAAAAGTGCGCGAAGCCTGACTTGCCTATTTCTTCCCTGGCAGAACCCACATGGTAGGTTACATCCACATGCACTATGGGGTCAGAATGGTCTTCGTGTATTATAACTGTTAGGCCATTGTCTAAAACATACTTTTTGTAGGGAATAACCAGTTTGCCTTCTTTCTTGGCAACTGTCTCTATCAGTTTAGTCTTAGCCAGAGCCTGCGGAGCATACATAACTACCGCTGCCGTAAGAGCAATCAAAAAACGTTTCATTATTATTTTTAATTTAAAGAGGGATAAAATTAAGCTATTCCGAGTGTATTTTCAGGGTGATTTTGCGGGGGATAGCTACTGTTTTGTAAGGGTGTAGACAATACCTATACTATATACCCCGCCACTATATGCGAAACCGGGATTAAAATTCACATCTATTTCAAAATCATGCTTGCTGCCACTACTACCCTTACTGCCACTTTCCAGCCTTTGCGACTGGGTATTGAGGGGTTTAAAGCTGTTATGGCCGTTCTTCCTGACACCTAGTACGGTAGCAGGCATATCAGTACTGGCATTGCGCGACAGAGCTGTAAAATAAGTACTCTGTGCCGCAAAAGACACTATCCAGTTGGCATTGCTTTTTATTTTAATATTTGCATACTTATTGGCTGTCACACCATTCAGGTAGTCGTTGGGACTGTCGAATGATATTACTCCACCTAAAGCTGTAACTGTAATAGATTGCATAGAATATACAGTAAAACTCCCCTGTACGGAACCTGTATAGCTCTGGGACCTACCGGGTATACCGGCCAAAAGAAATGCTATGCACAATAAATACCTCATTCCTGAGTCATGGTAAACATAAGTGTGAAGTTATATTGACCTTCCGGAAAATCATACCCGATGGGTAACAATTGAAGGTCGTAAAAAAAATTAAACGCTTGGTTGGACTTAGGCTGGACAAATAAGCNNTTGCAGAGGATTGGTAACCAGGCTGTAAGCATTGCTTGAATTATCCTGCCTGTGCTTGAGAGCTATGGGTACACTTGACCGGTCTGCCCCGGATGGTGTTGTATAATCAGCTACCTTGGCATAAATAGCCGCATTATTATTTTTGGTCTTAAAGTGGACTTTAATGGCGTGTTGCAGGGTTTGTTCGTTCTCAAATTGCTCTGGTTGTGTAACCGTGTATTGCAGGCTTGTTTGTGTATTCACCTCCATGTAATTATTGCCGGATGAGCCACTACCACCACCATCATCATCTTTTTTCTCCTTTTTATTATCATCATCATCGTCATCATCTCCCCCGCCATTGCCATGCAGTGCATAACCATTGGAGAAGGTGTACATCCCCGTCATGAGTATCAGCGCCAATACATACAAAATCCTCATCATGAATTTATGGTTATTTACTTTGTTATTGCCAACAAAAATAGTTTTTTTGCATGGTATACTAACTCATATGAAACGCAACTTTCATTTTTCAGCAATTTTACTGCTCCTTACGGTTTGGTTCGCAGCATCTGTGAACGCCCAAAACTTGGGAGTTTATCCTACTACCCTTGATTTCAGGTTGACAAGCGGCCAAAGCGAAGCACAAATTATCAATCTTTCTAACGGTTCGGCTAACAAAGTACAATTCAGAATATACCTGAACGACTGGGTGCGCGATTCAGCAGGCGGACATATTTACTATGAACCTGCCAGTATTGAACGCTCCTGCGCCAGATGGCTGACTATTGACAAAAACTTCATTGAATTGCAGCCCGGGGAATCGACACAATTAACTGTTCAGATGCTGGTGCCCTCCTCGCCAGATGCTGCGACTGAAATGAAATGGGCAATGCTCTTTATAGAAACCGTAGAAGAAAACACCAGCCGCAATGATAAAAACGCCCAAGCTACAGTGAAAAACCTGATACGAGTGGGCGTACACGTGTACCAGACCCCTCCCAATGCTACCGAGAAAGGAATTAAAGTCCTTGACTTGAAACCTAACCCGGAAATAGCAAATACCTACGATCTGTATTGCAAGAACACTGGTGATGTAATGATAGAATGTAAGGCTTACCTTGAACTGGCAGCGGCCACAGGTGAGCAAACAAAACTGGATTTCATAGAATTCCCCATGTTTCCCGACCAGGTAAGGGTTGTTACTTTTGAACTTCCTAAAAACCTGCCTGTTGGCAAGTACAACGCGTTGGGGATACTGGATGCAGGTGAAGACCTGTCGCTTGAAGCTGTGGAAAGTACCATAGAAATAAAACCGGTGGTTGACAATACGGATAAACAGTAATTATCTATTACAATGTTATTTCAGCCCATGCCTGACAAAAAACATCTGTCAGACATGGGTTTTTACATGCTGCGTACAGTGAGTTATTTTTATCCTTTCACCCTTTATCCCTATATTTATACACAATGAAGAAGTTTTTGATGAACAGATTCCTGCTGTCAGTATTATTTTCCTGCATGGCATTTATATCATCCGGCAATCACTTTACTGGTGCGCATTTACGCTATGAATATATTTCAAACAATCAATATCGGCTGCACCTTACTTTGTATAAAACATGCGAATCAGGAGCGATAGACCTCCCCTCTTTTATTGGCGTATATGCTGAATCGAAGCTGACGAACCAGATAGTTAACAAAAACCTTGTTAGGGTATCTAACGACACATTACAACCTTTTTGTTCGGGTACCGTTACCAGTTGTACCAATATAAGTTCTGCTTATCCCGGATATATCGTTGGTGTGTATACTGAAACCATTCAATTACCAATAAACGCCAATGACTGGTATTTTGTCTTCTCAAATAGTAATAGAAATTTTGGCATAACTAACCTGCAAGGCGCAAGTGGTCAAAGTTTCTTTGTTGATGCACCTGCTATAACCTATTTAACTAATACAAGCGCAGTAATGCCTGACTACCCACCGCATACAATATTCATCAACGATAGCTCAATGATTCCTCTTACTGCTATGGACAAAGATGGCGACAGTATCGCTTACGAGTTTGTCCAACCTCAATCAAGCCAGGGTCTGGGAATCCCCTATTATGCGGGCTATTCAGTGGCCATGCCATTTGGTTCTGGTGGACTTTGCTACATTGACGGCAATAACAACATGATTTTAAAATCAACATCTGTCGGGAAATATACACTTACATTAAAGATCAAAGAATATAGAAACGGTCAATTAATAAGTTATACAACCCGTGATTTCATAGTAATATGCACATCGGCAAGTGCTGGCAATGCTCTGTCAATACCACAACCCAAGAATAATGGCAACCTTGTAACCTATACCTGCCCCGGCAGAAACAACTTGTTAAGGTTTAGCTTTGCTGACAATAACCCTGCAGATTCTGTTATGCTTAAAATACAAGCCCCATCGCTGGGCAGCGGCTGGAATTTTACAACAGCTAAAACCGATGGTATAGGAAGTGCAACAGGTTCTATAAACTGGCAGACACCTCCCGGTACAAACCCCGCTCTGCTACCTTTTTTCAATATTGCTGTTACAGCTTCAGACAATTCATGCAAGTTGAAAGGAGAAGCTACATATATTTATACTGTTTTTGTAAGGTCGTGCAGTGCAGACTCGGTATGGCCCGGTGATGCAAATGCCAATAAGACAGCGGATATGTATGATGCACTGGCTGTTGCTATTAATTACATNNTAGACACCGCAGACCTGGGTGTAATAAGCCAAAACTATGGGCTGACACATCCGAAAGGAGGTGCCAGGCAAAAAGGAACCGGTATTTCAGAACTATATTTTGACCATAGTGGTATCAACCCCAATCCAGACTCTGTTGTATCTATCAAAATAATGTTAGGCAACAGTACCAGCCCGATAAATAAAATATACGGATTGGCAGCCAATGTGCTGGTAGATGGCCTAAGCCTGAGCACACCACCTGTTATAACCTACAGTAGCAGTTGGCTGGGCAACAACGCTAAAACACTTAATTTTTCCAAAGACGTTTCACCTGTTTCTATCGATTGGGCTTATGCGCGTAATGACAAGCAGAATGTAAGTGGGAACGGACAGATTGCAGACTTGGTTTTTAAAATACCTGCCTCCACACCTGGTGGTACGTTGGTTACACTATCGTACAACAGGGCTTTGTTTATTGACAAAGACGGATTGGAGCTCACAGACATATCAACAGTTGAAGACACTTTTTATAGACGTTATCCTGCCAATATTCAACTTTTACACAGCACAGCAATGCAAGCCAGGCTCTACCCTAACCCTTCGACAAGTAATACAATGCTGGAAATACATATTGGCAACCAAGCTGATGCGACAATTGAAGTGACCGATGTAGCAGGTAAAATCGTAAGCATGGATAATACACGACTAAAGACAGGCACCAATCTGGTAACTTTACCGGCCAATAGGCTCGCCCCGGGTATATATATGGTTCAGGTATACGGAAGCGGGCTACAACCCCAGATATTAAAATGGGTAATAAGGTAATGGCATAATTTTTGCCTTACCTCTATCTAAAAACAAGATGCGCAGGATATATCTTTTTGCTTTGGCAGTACCGTTACTTTCTACTAAGTGTGTCAAGGATGATAAGGATTGCACTCAGGCTATATGTACAGAAATGTTCGCATCTGTGAACTTAAATGTACTGGATAAAAATGGCAACAGCGCAACTCTTCAGGATTATTATACCATAAACACAATAACAGGTGATACAATGAGGCACGACAATAACGGATGGCCACAGGGTTCATATACAGTTGTTGATGACAGCTACGTTAAGAAGATGTATAACAGTAAGCTGCAATTTCGCTTTGTAGGCATACTGAACAACGCAATGGTCGTTGATGAAATGTACACCATTGCAGCGGACTGCTGTCACGTGAGCAAAGAAACCGGGAAAGAGACTATTACGTTAAATTAAACAAGCGTGACCTAATTCCTGGTAAGCGTAGAAGAACAGTTGTTGTTTATTACGTCTCCGTTCATCGTATAGTTTATAACCAGTTTATCGTCGTCAAACGTACCATCACCCTTGTAGGTAAGCGCATTTTGCACCTGCGATGGAATAGTTAATGTTTTAGTTACAGGATCTATATCAGCATATATTTCATTGGTCATTACACCACTGAATAATCCCTTTATATGTATCCTGTTTTTTATGGTAGCGTCAGCCACAATATTTACATTATCGTTTACAGCCCCGGTTTGGCTACATTGTCCTGTTTCTGTAAAAGAGCCTACCAACCCAATAGCAGCATTGGTATAGGGCAATACGTTCACATTAATATAATAGTTGCTGACACCTGTGGTGATACTCGCCCCCCGTATGTTGATCTTGTGCATCCCTTCCGGCACCCTGGTATTCTTAATGATAATAGTTGTATTGTAAGAAGCTTTTTCTCCGTTTACCGGCTCAAAAAGCACCTCCATGCCTTTAGGCAGATTTTCCGTAGACAGAATTACAGACTCAGCGTTTCCTTCCACTTTCTCTACGGCAATCAGGTATCGTACCTCAGCAGTACGCTCAAGCGAAGTATCCTTGAGCCCTGTGATTTTATATTTGAATGTACCTGACCCATTTGGGTCGTAGGGAGTCAGTTCTTCATTATTTCTGCATGAGAGAATTGATATAGAAAACAGGGCAGCGGTAAAAAATGATATTCCTTTTAATCTTAGCATCGTATTGATTTCTTCATTTAAAGATAAGGATTGTTGGGCGTATAGAATTCCATTTTAATAAAATTTGACATATTGAAAAAATATTCTTTATATTTAATATACTTATGGCAGAGGCAAAACTTTCAGTACAAGAGCTGGCAACTCAATGGCTGGCAAATGGCCTGGACAACAAGCAGGTAGAAGCAGAAATGCTGAAAATGGGCATTGATGAACGTAATGTACCCGGCTTGTTGCAGGAATATAAAAAGATGCGCAACGCGCGTAATACCACTATTGGCCTGTATTTCATATTAGCAGGTGCGCTACTGTGCCTCGTCAGTTGTGTATTAACGCTTGCGTTCTCATCTGCATCCGGTTTTATTTTGTATGGCCTCACAAGTATCGGCGTAATTATTGTTTTCGTGGGTTTAGCAAGGATATTTAGTTAGGCCTTTTAACCCCAAATTAAAGCTCTTAGCTTCAGGTTTCTTGTTTCAAACTGGCACATAAATTGAAGTATTACCTGTATGAACCTGAAACTTTTATTCCGTTGCACATTCCCACTGATATTGTTCCTTTTATATACAGGCTGTGGCAGGAAAGCTGGCCGATTTATTTATATGCCACCACATGCTATATTGTTTACCAACCAAGTGGCTGTTCCTGCTTCATCTGTTGTTCCCCTAGACAGGCTGAACATTCAACTTAGCATGAACATGCAAGAAATACAAACGGCGTTTAATAATTACATACCAGGTAGCCAGGTATATGCAACCACAATTAAAGAACCTATACCAATAGTATTGGAAAAACTACGGGATATACGTATCAGGCCTGTATATGATTACAATAGCAGATACAGAGCATTGGATGACATTTCACATACCTGCACATTCTCCTATTCCCATTCGGGAGAAGACCGTGTTTCTAAACAAGATATACTGGAAGATTTTACCAATGCAGAGTTTGCGTTCTACGGCCTTAACCATGTTTATATTCACTTCAATGAGCCGCCAGGGGCCTACCATGTACAGCAGTTNNCAGTTGAATTTATACTGACCCCCTAAAACACAGATACAGATGAGGAAAACAATCTATCTTATTATCTTATTCATAATACAGGCTATTGCCACACATGCAGGTGATGGTATAAGCAGGTTTTTATTCATCAGTTCAGGTGTAGACTATCACTTGAATAACGGTGACGTAACCCATCAAACTACCATGCATAACCCAATGAGTGCGGCAAACACTGTCGGTGGACATATAGGTGCAGAGTTGTTTTGGCAACTGCCGGGACGCTTATTTTTTGCTACAGGTATCGATTTGAAGACCATACGACAGAAAATAGAGATACACTACAATGCGGCAGATGCGGGGTTTATCGGTTCTACAGTTGTATATAATGAGGAGATAGGGTACACCAATTACTATGCAGCACCATTTGCCCGTGGCGGTTACGCCTTTCCGGTCGGGGGCAACAACCTGGATGTTTCGTTAGGTATTGCCAGCATCATTTCGCTGTCCGGACGGGTACAAGACAAGATTACGGCATTGAATATCACCGACCCGATATATACAGACCTGGCAATATACACCCATCAAACCTGGGGCAACCAATCAGAGGTTAACTTCCTTCCGATAAACATGCTTATTGCTCTGCAGATGGCTTACAGGTTTTCCCTTGGTAAAAGGCAATTGCGTGTAGGATTAGATTTCAGTTCGGGCAGTAGCAGACAAATCAACAGAACGGAGGTTTATTATTTCGGCCCTGGCCGCGTACAATCGGGATACAGTGTTTTCGCGGACAAGTTTCAGTCTGTGAGCTTAATTGCAGGCATAAGTCTCTGATGTCACCTGCGCAATTCTTTTATTTTAAGCCCGACTTCCGAGTCCAGGATAAGTGTATGCAGGCGGTTAATACGGGTGGCTTCACGTTTTGCACTCACCACCCACCATATAGCAGCCCGTTTATAAGAGGGTGCCGACTTGCTGAAGAATGCCCACGCCTTTTTATTCTTCTTCAATTCTTTTTCGAAATCGGGTGGCAATTTAATATTGTCTTTATGCTGCTCGAAAGAATAAACGGCTGATTTATCGTCCTTTCTTCTTTCATACGCTGCCAATCCCCTGGCATGAACCAGGCCATTGGCTGTAAGGTGTTCCATCTTTTTTATATTCACCATACTCCATATACTGCCTGCCTTACGTGGCGTGAAACGTATCATNNGTAGCTTTCTTCATCAATGCTTTTGCGTATTCCATCTATCCAGCCAAAGCACAGTGCCTGGTCAACAGACTCGGGCCAGGTAATGGAGGTTTTACCCGTTCCCGTTTTATAAAAACCAACAAAGAGTTCTGTTTCTCTTTCATGGTTTTTCTCCAGCCATTTTCTGAAGTCTGCAGGTCGTTTAAAGAATTTCGGAGCCATTACTTGTGTTTTTCATCGTAAAAATACACCAACTGTTTTTTGTAATATTATGTCTAAGTTAAAAACCCCAAAACAATACCTATATGAAAAATGCCTGTATTCGTATCCTGCTTACTGTTACAGTACTATTGAGCCTGCGCGGTATATCTAAAGCCAATTATGCAGCCGGTGGCGAACTGATATACCTGCATGTTGCCGATTCCACCTACCAGTTTTTCTTTAAGCTGTACAGGGACTGTTCGGGCAATGCAGAGCCGGATACTATTCCACTTTGTTTTTTCAACCCTTGTACCAACCAGTCTTTTTCGGTACAAATGCCGAAATGGCTGGGGACAGGTGGCGGCGGTGTAATTGGCCCCCTATGCGCGGGTAAGAATAACTGTGACAGCCCGGCTTCACTGATACAGGCTTATAAAGAAATATGGTATGCGGCAATTGTCACTATGCCTGGCCGCTGTAACGCCTGGCGCATCTTTACNNCCCGCAATACAATTTATAATATCCAGAATTCAGCTTCTTCAAATATGTACGTGGAAGCCACAATGAATAATTCCACTACAGACAGTAATAGCTCCCCATATTATTCAGTAAAACCGATGTATGCCGTAGGACTAAATCAACCTTTTACGTATAACAATGGTGGTATTGATGCAGATGGCGATTCATTATGGCATGAATTAATTATGCCCCGGACGGGTGCTGTTACTTGCAATGATACGGCAGTGAATATGAGTTTTGCGTCAGCAACACCCAATTATCAACTCACCAGTAATCCCTTCCAGGCAAATAATACATTTTACATGAATAAGCAAAACGGGCAAATGTCATTCACTGCAACGATGCAGGGAAAAGGGAATATGGTGGTAAGAACAAGGGAATACAGGAATGGTGTGCAGATAGGCTCTGTAATGCGTGAAATACAGATGAATACATTGCAATTCTTTACACCTCCTGTATACACTACAGGCACCACATGCGGTACACCCCCTAGCCCCAACGGCAAAATATTCGGCTGTGTCAACCAAAGTCTTACCTATTGTTTTTTCTACAAATCACCAGATGCCAATAGCAAGATATATCTATCGGACAATCTACAAACAAGAATACCCGGTGCAAGTATCACTTATACCAATCAAGGTACAGATTCCGTGCACGTGACCTTTAGCTGGACGCCGGGAATAAATAATGCAGGTGCCTCATCTTATTCGATAATCATTACTGATTCATTGTGCAGTTTCCCTGCTCCACTACAATACCAGCGTACAATTGAGCATTCAATTTGGGGGCCTTTAAAAACTATTAATGATACTTCAATTTGTGCAGGACAACCCGCGTATCTTACAGTAAATNNGGCGGCGGAAATTATCAATGGACAGTATTGAGCGGTAGCCAGAACAGCCTGAGTAATCCTAACACTGCAAACCCAGTTGCAACTCCTACCGTTACTACTACTTACGTGGTGACATCAACCATTAATCCTTATTGCCCTAATATCAATAAAGATACAGTTACAATATCCGTGCGCCCCTCCACGCCCGGCTCTAATGCCATCAGCACTTCATTCGGTTGCGGGCACAATCCATTGGTAAACTATATCAATGCCTGTCCGGGGCAGAATATATCTTTCTGCTTCAATACCCAGTCTACTGATAATGACGCTCTGCTCTACCCTTCCGACAATTCAGCTACATCAATGCCGGGTGCTGTTATCAATTATTCGGGGCAGGGCAGCCATTCTATAAACGGCACCTTCTCGTGGACAGCCGGCCCTAGTGATATAGGGTTTCATTACGTAACATTCACTACATACGATTCAGCCTGTGTGACAGGAAACGGTTCGCATACCAGGCAACAAACGGTAGGTATCATAGTATGGGGGCCGCCCTCCATTGCAGGTGATACCTTCATATGCCCGGGCGAAAGCGTGCAACTGGCCGCCAGCGGCGGTTTAGGTTATCATTGGCGTATACTGCGCGGAGGCAGCCTCAATAGTTTGTCGGATACATCCATATACAACCCGGTAGCTACACCTGTTGTTACCACTACTTATGTTGTGACGTCGCTGTCCAATACCTATTGCAGCAACAATAAGGACAGTATTACCGTACAGGTATACCCGGCATCGCTGGTACCAACACCCAGGGTGCATATCACTGTATCACCGGACAGTAATATCTTATTGAACAGCATGGTCACATTTACAGCAAACGCAACAGGCTGTGCCAATATGAAATACGCCTGGTTTGTAAATGGTACCCAGGTGCCGGGTGCGTACAGCAGCAGTTATACCACATCCAAGCTACTGAATACGGACCATGTATGGTGCAAAGCGATATGTGCTGACACCTGCCCCAGCCCCGCAGACACAGTGAGCAATACCATTACGATGCACGTAAGCACAGGCATAAGCGATATAACCGCCGNNAAGGTGTACCCCAATCCCAATAACGGAAGGTTTGTGGTGGAATTTAATGAAATAGATAAGATTGAACAGCTGACCGTTACCAATGTAATGGGCCAGGTGGTGCACAGCCAGACTGTGGAAAATAAAATAACGGAAATAGACCTTCGGCTGCAACCTGCAGGCGTGTATACTCTGCAGGCAGGTAACAGCTTTGGCAAAATCATAATTACCCGATGAGGCAATTAATAGTTGTAATAATATTGAGCATAGCCCTGTTGTATGANNGTATGAATGCACTCCTGCAAAAGCCAACAGTGCAGCAGCAGGAGAAATAGTTTACCGGCATCTGAGTGACTCGAGCTATCAAGTAATTTTCAAACTATATACAGACTGTAGTGGTAATGCAGGTCCTGCTACTGTTATGTTANNGTTATGCATAGGCGATACCTGTGGTAACAACAGTTTCAGCAGAACGGTACCGAGACATGCGGGGCTGATCAGGAATAATACAATGCCCAACGGTGCAGAAACACCTATAGCATGTAAGCCCAAGGAGCAAACGAAATGCACTGACATTAACTCTACCCTGCCGGGTTACCGCGAATGGTGGTATGTAGATACCATTACCCTGCCATCGCGCTGCACAGGCTGGCGCTTGTCTGCAACAGTCAATTCAAGGAACAGTAATAACAACCTGCACAATGGCAACTTTTACGTAGAAACCTGGTTCAACAACCAACTGTCATTCAATAATTCATCACCTGATTTTGCCAATCAATCTCTCATGTTTGTAT
>DINJ01000102.1 GCA_002423665.1 Bacteroidetes bacterium UBA5543
TTTAACTTTTGATAATAATGTAAGCTATATTAAGAATCAATCTTTTATGTTTAATTTGTATGCAAAATCATTCTGTTATGAAAAATCTATCCTACTTATTGATGGCGGTGTTGTTATCATGCTCATTCAACGCCCAAGCACAAAAGGTAAAATTGCTGGAAGGGAAACTTGATGTTATGCAATCTGAAGAAAAGCTGAACCTTGAATATGACTACAGTGAAATGGGGGTAGGTAAATTTAAGAACGAAGAAGAATATCTTGCTAAGAAGAAAGAGGATTATGACAAGAAAGAACCGGGTAGGGGAGATCAGTGGGAAAGCTCTTGGAAGGCTGACAGGAAAAACAGATTTCAGCCGCAATTTGAAGAACTTTTTACCAAGCATAGCGGCCTGACAGCCGGCAATATACCATCAGCTAAATATACCCTGATATTCAAAACTACTTATACAGAGCCGGGCTATAACGTGTACGTAACTCGCAAGAATGCTGAAATTGACGGAGAAGCCTTATTAGTTGAAACTGCTGACCATAGCAAGGTCATTGCAAGAATGTCAGTACTTAACTGCCCCGGCCGTACCTTTGGGGGCAACGACTATGATACCGGTGAGCGTATACAGGAAGCCTATGCTGTAGCGGGGAAAGGGCTTGGGAAATTTTTCAAGGATAAACTGAAATAAGAACCGGTTAATCTATTTCTTCCTTGAATGTAATGCCGTTTTCACTCAATTCAGCAAGTACCGGCCTGTAGACCGATGGCATATTAGGTATGCATACGCCTTTGGGAGGTTTAATTTTATTGGTAAGTATCAGGCGTGCAAGTATTGCCATTGGAAGGCCAACTGTTTTTGCCATTGCTGAATATCTGGCATTTTGTCCTTTAAGAGTCATGGTGCTGACAAGTGTTGTTCTTTTATTGGATTTATGAACATATTCCAGTTCGTGCCGCATAATGACCAGGTCTATGTCTTCAGGCTTCATTGTCCATTTACGTAATAGTACATCCAGTAAAATATCAGCTGAATTATTCTTTTTGGGTTTTATAGGCTCATCATCAAAAATGCCCAATGATGCTACCATATTAATTGGGGTGTCGTCTGGCTCAATGCCCATTTTTTCAGCTACCTGTTGAGCAAGGTCCTTTTTGCTATCAAAGCCATTCTTGTTGCATATCCAGGCTGCATAAGTATTATCCGTCACTTTATCGTTTTCATCTGTAAGTCCCAACTGAACTAATACATTCCATCCACGCATAAAGCCTTGAAAACGATATGTAGCCCGCATAAAGGTCTTAACATCCGGCAAGTCATATAGCGACATGTAATTTAGGGAGTCTCTGTTAGGATAATACACTAATGGGTTTATGCCTTCTATTTTTGCGCCTCGTTTTGGATGCGCAAACAATTCATTGTAAGGCACCTCTATTATCTTCCCGTTTGAAAGATATTTCGCGCCATCTTTGCCTGCCAGTACTACATTTCGTGGATTCCAACTGAATTTGTAATGCCAGGCGTTAGTGTCGGACTCAGATGAGACCAGTCCGCCGGTAAAAGATTTGAAGGAAATGATAGAGCCTGCTACCTTTTGTATTCCATGTACAATTTGGCTGGCAGTCATATGGTCTATCCCCGGATCCAGTCCCATTTCGCACATAAACATTAGCCCTGACTGTTTTGCTTCAGCATCCAGTTCTTTTAATTCTGCAGAAATATAAGACGATGTGATAAGGTGTTTTTTGTGTTTCAGGCAATCTTTTGCCAGCAATATGTGTAATGCAGGAGGGAGCAATGAAACAACAATATCGGACTTGCTAACCAAGGCTGAACGCTTTTTGCCGTCCATAATATCCAGCACTTGTGCTTCGGCTTGCGGATGATTGTTGATTTTGTCGATAATTGCATCCTTGTTACTGTCCGCAACTATTATTTTCCATCTGTATCGTTGAGCATGGGTGCTTAAATAATCAATGAGGAAGACAGAAGTTTTGCCGGCTCCTACTACAAGAATTGTTTGCATAAAATTCGCAAAAAAATGAAGGGTTATTTCCCTTATCAAATGTAATATTGTTTTCATTATCAACTATATCCAGTTATAATATTTTTAAACACATTAAGTAAAAAAATAAAATATGTTGCTTGTTTGGAAAACGCCGGTATATACATTGCAAGAGTTGAATAATATATCTGTCGGTACTATGGCAGAAACATTGGAAATAAGGTTTACTGCAATTGNNGCAATTGGCGAAAATTATCTGGAAGCTACAATGCCGATAAATAGTAACAGCCGCCAACCATATGGCCTGCTTCACGGAGGTGCTTCGGCGGCTATGGCTGAAACTGTAGGAAGTGTAGCAGCATCAATGTGTATCGACAGGGAAAAACAAATATGTGTTGGTTTGGAAATAAACTGCAATCATATAAGGGGTAAGAAAGAGGGTATTGTCACCGCCAGGGCTACACCCTTGCATGTTGGTGCGTCTACCCATGTATGGGATATTAAAATTAATGATGAACGCGGTAGCCTGGTGTGTGTTAGCCGTTTAACAATGGCTATACTGAAAAAGCATTAACGGAGTTTTACTATCCTGTATATAGAGCTACCCGACACCTTTTTTTCGTATATTATACGGGATTCAGGAGCGTCTTTGTTCGGGAATTGGTATGGGTTAGTCCTGAAAAATTCCAGGAAATATTCAGCTTCAAAGATATTCCATGTTAGCTGGAATTTTTGTTGCATAGGACTGTTCATAAATTCGTAGTTGTCTTTAAGTGTCCAGATATCCATGAAGACTTTTATTCCATAGCGTTCATCGTGCTCTGCCAGCCATTCTAGCCCTTGTTTATGCCCCGTTCCCCAATAGTCTAATTCATAATGTTCTCCCAGGTAGTTATCTGTATGAGGTACAAAACTGTTGAAATATATATGTTCAAACGGGTGGTTTTTGATCATAAAACTCCCGGTAATTATCACTTGCAACAGGCATAATGACCAAATCAATATTTTATTTCTGTGTTTCAGTAACTCATTAAGTCCAAATGCCATAAGCATGACAAATGCGGGGTAGATAAAATACATGTGTCTCCAGCCGTCGTAGAGTACCGCATCCATCGTTATTACCAAAGTCAACGGTACAAAAAAGCAGATAAAGGCAAGGAATACGCTTCTTATAGGTCTGTTTTCCCAAAATCGGCTTGGATATGCAACCATTTTAGCAACAAGTATAACCATGCCAATGATGCCAGTCAGCAAGATGAACTCAGGTGTAGTGATGAAGAACCAGGTAGGAATATAACTCCAGGGCAGTTCTGTAGATGGTATTAATTGTCCTGCAAATTGGACATTCCCCGGCCATGGGTATTTTGCACTTGTTTCATAAACGAATTTCAGACCAAGAATAGGGTTCTCCCACAGTGTAGGCCAAAAGGTGTATAAGGTAATGCCTGTGCCTGCCAGCACAAGTACGGCCGCCTTTATTATTGATATTGTATTTTCTCTTGTTTTTATGGCGCGTATAAAATCAAGTGTGAAAAACAAAAATATTGGTGCTAGGATTATAATGTTTGTTAACCTGATTGTGGTAGCGTAGCCACAAACTAATCCTAAAAAGAAAAAAAGAACATATTTCTGTTTTGTAAATGCCAGGTGGGTAGTTGTTAATGCGATAAGGAACAAAGACATGGCTGGAATGTCCTTGGGGTTAAAAAAGGCATGGCCGAAGAGCGCCGGGTGAAAAATAATTGCTGCCATGGCAAATGTTGCAATCCACCTGTTTCCGATTGTCTTGTATATCCATATATGCCCGGCAAACGCACTAATTACAAAGAAGAGATACGTAACCAGGTGCCTCATTAGAAATACATCCCTGAAGGTGTGAATGTTGCATATTTTTTCAATACATATATAAATCCATTCGAAACCAGGTCCATGATCACGCAGTTTATACTGATGGAAATCAGGATAATTGCCCAAGGCATATTTATAGGCTACCTGGCCTATTTCTCGCTGGCTGGCTTCGTCTATAGAAATGCCGAAGTCCTGGTAAATATCAAGTCCAATGATTATTGCTATTAACAACAGCAACAATCCTGGCCAGTAAATATGCAATAATTGTCGAGCCAAAAAGACCTTGTTTTTGTGAAAATTAGGCACAAAGGCATTCAATGGCAAATATCCTTGAGTTTTCAGGTAATAAATTAGTGTATAATGTTGTTTTTCAGTCTAAAAAAATGGTTGTTAAAATGTGTATATGTGAATATAATTACGCCCTTAAATACGGCAATTTTGGCTATATTTGCACATTGCACTTAAAGTAAATTATGGACGAAAATAATCAGGACCTGAATACTCAGGGTAGCGCTGATGACGCAAACAAAATAATCCAGGTTAACATCGAGGAACAAATGAAAACCGCTTACATAGATTATTCTATGTCGGTGATTGTAGGGCGCGCTTTGCCCGATGTACGCGATGGCCTGAAACCTGTACACCGCAGGGTGCTGTATGCCATGCACGAACTGGGAGTTAGCTACAATAAACCTTATAAAAAATCAGCACGTATTGTGGGTGAGGTATTGGGTAAATACCATCCTCACGGCGATAGCTCGGTATATGACGCTATGGTGCGCATGGCCCAGCCATGGAGCATGCGTTATACTCTGGTAGACGGGCAGGGTAACTACGGCTCTCAGGACGGTGATGGGCCTGCAGCTATGCGTTATACTGAGGCCAGGCTGCAACGTCTTGCAGAGGGTATGATGGAAGACCTGGATAAGGAGACTGTTGATTTTACGTTGAACTTTGACGATTCTTTGCAGGAGCCCAGTGTAATGCCTACACGCATTCCGCAACTATTATTAAACGGCTCATCAGGTATTGCCGTAGGTATG
>DINJ01000181.1 GCA_002423665.1 Bacteroidetes bacterium UBA5543
CTGGTATGCAGGCGTACAGGATGCATTGGTGCAATGGTGGTACGGTCACAATGCGGTTGCCTTCTTCCTTACCACCCCATACCTGGGTCTGATGTACTACTTTCTGCCAAAGGCAGCAAACAGGCCGGTTTACTCATACAGGCTGTCTATCATTCACTTCTGGGCGCTTATATTCATCTATATATGGGCCGGACCTCACCACTTGCTATACACTGCCCTACCAGACTGGGCTCAGTCGCTGGGTACAGTATTCTCTATTATGCTGATAGCGCCATCATGGGGCGGTATGCTGAATGGTCTGCTTACGCTGCGCGGAGCATGGGACAGGGTACGCGAAGATCCGGTACTTAAGTTCATGGTTGTTGCAGTAACTGCATATGGTATGGCCACTTTCGAAGGCCCTATGCTGAGCCTGAAGAACGTAAACGCCATTAGCCACTTTACAGACTGGACCATCGCACACGTACACGTAGGTGCCCTGGGCTGGAACGGCTTCCTCACCTTTGGCATACTATATTACCTGATACCGCGCATCTTCCAAACGAAGTTGTACTCAGTAAAACTGGCCAACAGGCACTTCTGGATAGGCACACTGGGTATAGTATTCTACGTAGTACCTATGTACTGGGCAGGCTTTATGCAGAGCCTGGCATGGAAAGAGTTTACCCCTACCGGCCAGTTGAAATACCAGTTTATGGAAACTGTGGAGCAGATGAAGCCGTTCCTGGCCTTGCGTAGTTTAGGTGGTTTATTTTACTTACTAGGCGCTATTCTTATGACTGTTAACCTTATCAAAACTGTAAGAAAAGGTAAAGCACTGAATGACGAAGCTGCTGAAGCTGCACCATTGGCTAAGGTATATGTAGAACATGGCAAAACTCACTGGCACAGGTGGATTGAACGCCGCCCCGTACAAATGTTGGTGTGGAGCCTGGTAGTAGTGGCCATAGGAGGGCTGATAGAAATTGTACCTACGTTCATGGTTGACTCTAACGTGCCTACCATCAGCAGTGTGAAGCCATATACACCACTCGAGTTGCAAGGCCGCGATATATATGTTCGTGAAGGTTGTTATACCTGTCATAGCCAGATGGTAAGGCCGTTCCGTAGCGAGGTAGCCAGGTATGGAGAGTATTCGAAAGCCGGTGAGTTCGTGTACGACCACCCGTTCCAATGGGGTAGTAAACGTACAGGCCCCGACCTGGCGCGAATAGGTGGCAAATACCCTGATAGCTGGCACTTCAACCATATGTACGAGCCTACGAGTATGTCACCCGGTTCTATTATGCCCAACTATCCCTGGCTGATGGAGAATAGTATAGATACCGCAATAACACCGGCCAAGATACGCGCTATGCAGACGTTGGGTGTGCCATATCCTGAAGGGTATGATATGATAGCCAATGCCGACCTGGTGAAGCAGGCTGATAAGATAGTAGCCAGCCTTGCCAAGGATAAAATTGAAGTGAAGAATGACAAAGAAATAGTAGCCCTGATTGCTTACCTGCAACGTGTAGGTACAGACATCAAGCTCGAACAGAAAACAGCAGGTAATAATTAATAACAGTACTAAAAGCTGATACAATGAAATTCAGGCATTATTTAGAATCAATAGCAGGAGTAGATATCTACCCGATGGTATCATTGATCATATTCTTCACATTCTTTACAGGTTTGGCTATATGGGCTTTCAAAGCCAATAAGCAGTATATCTCCGATGTGAAAAATCTGCCTTTAGACAAAGACAACAACTAATGATAAATAAACAAGTCATGCGTAAGTATTTCAATAAACAACTTCTCTTATCTGTGGCTGTTTTGTCAGTGCCTGCAACTGTGTTTGCTGCTGAGGGTGCTGCAAAAGCCGGTAATAGTTTTAACCCCTTACTGATGGGATTGCTGGGGCTGATTATCGTACTGTTGTTTGTAATTGGTATGATGGGCAGCACACTCGTACAGTTGGGCTATGCCTACCGTGCGAAAATGCGTAAAGAACGCAACGGTGGTTCGGGTATTGTCAAGGCTGTATTGTTTTTGTTAGCCTTCAGTGCTATGTCTTTCGGTGCTGTAGCGCAAGAAACAACTGAAGCAGTAGTTGCAGCACCTGCTGTAACATCAATTGGAGGCCTGCCCGTGGTGGAATTTTATGTGCTGATAGGTGCCATTTTGCTGGAGCTGTTGACCATCGGTGTGTTGATTATACTCACCCGTGTACTCATAAAGGCTATAATGCTCAAGCCAGGTGAAGAGGAAGCAAAAGCTGCGGCAGTTGCTAAGGCAAAACGCATCCCGTTCTGGGACAGGTTCAATGCTGCAGTAGCTATCGAGAAAGAGGAAGACATTATGCTCGACCACGATTACGATGGTATTAAGGAACTGGACAACAGTTTGCCCCCATGGTGGAAATATGGCTTTTACCTGACGATAGTAATAGGTGTAATATATGTATGGTATTATCACTACGGTAGCGGTCCCAGCCAGGAAGATGAGTTCCTTGCGGAAGTAAAAAGGGGAGAAGAGGAAGTTGCTGCTTATCTCGCTAAGTCAGCCAGCAACGTAGATGAGAACACAGTGGTGATGTTGGATGCCGCCGGTATCGATGCGGGTAAAAGTATATTTATAAGCAACTGTGCAGCTTGCCACGCAGCAGATGGTGGCGGTAACGCCGTAGGCCCCAACCTTACCGACCAGTATTGGTTGCATGGTGGCAGCTTGCAGGATGTGTTCAAGTCTATAAAATATGGCTGGCCTTCAAAAGGTATGAAGAGCTGGAAAGATGATTTTTCTCCGGTGCAGCTTGCACAACTCGCCAGTTTCGTAAGGTCTTTACAAGGCAGTGCTCCTGCCGCACCTAAGGAAGCGCAAGGAGACATTTATATAGAAGCAACGGAAAGCACGGATAGTACAAAAACAGAAGAAGCAACGCCCGCGGTAGCGGTAGAATGAAACAAACAGACATGAACGGTAGTGAATCGAATACATCATTCAGGGACAAAGTAGCAACGGTAGATAAGCAGGGTAAGCGATTATGGGTATTCCCTCATATACCCAAAGGCAAGTTTACCAATGCGCGCACATGGTTGAGCATTGTTTACCTGGTAGTCTTCTTCTCACTTCCGTTTATTAAGTACAACGGGCATCCGATANNATTTTTATGGAAATGGTATTCCGCAAAGTAGAATACTGGATAGAAGGTGACGGCCCCTCGCAGAAGATGCTCGCCCGTCAGAAATGGGATACCGACAAGATATTTAAGAAGGTAATGAAATGGACAGCTTTCTGGGCCATCAGTTTCATTATTGCCAATACATTTCTCGCTTATGTTATCGGCATCGACGAGTTACGTACCATTATTTCAGAACCCGTCAGTAAACACGTAGGTGGATTTGTAGCACTGGTAATATTTACTACTGTTTTCTTCATGGTGTATTCATGGTTCCGCGAGCAAGTGTGTACTGTAGTTTGCCCTTATGGACGTATGCAGGGTGTACTGCTCGACC
>DINJ01000244.1:0-19750 GCA_002423665.1 Bacteroidetes bacterium UBA5543
CCCATTACGGTGTCAGCAGCGGGTTACTCTCTGCAGGATATATCAGTGGCTATTGATGGTGCACAGGTTACTGCCGATGCGCAGGCGGGTATAGGCCACTACGTTGTTACTGCTACCAAACCCGGTAAGGTTATGGCAAACATAAATGCCAAGACCGAGGGCGGTGTTAAGAAAGTTGGTGCTATGGAGGTTCGTGTAAAATTCATACCTGACCCGGTAGCCAAAGTAGGTGGAAAAACAAGTGGTGGTATCCCTTCAAGCACACTGAAAGCTCAGATAGGTGTAGTAGCAGATTTGGAGAACTTTGACTTCGATACCCGTTTTGTGGTGACAGGCTATGAAATAAGCATGATACCTAAGCGTGGTGAACTTCAAGGCCCCTTTACTTCTGACGGACCATATCTGAATAAGAATAAAGATATAATTGACCTGATTAAGAGGTGTAAGCCGGGTGACAGGGTGTTTATTGAAAATATCAAAGCACGTGGTCCTGACGGACGTACAAGAAATCTTAATCCGATAAATTTTATTCTTTTATAATTTTTTATAAATTTAACGTTAGATTACTAAGCAAATCATTACAGGAATATGAATATCCTCAAAACATACAGAATAGCAGCGACTACCGCATTGGTAATGTTCAGTGGATTGGCCTTTGCCCAGGAGACTTCGATAAAGGATATGCAATCTCAGTTCAACTCCTACGATGCTGTTGACGACGATTGGAAACCATCGTTGGTAAGGGATGGCGTATATGACAGGGTTGAGCACGTTACTCGTATCCTGCCATGGCAATCGCTCCGCGAGAATGATATCATGTGGAAGAAAAGGGTGTGGAGAGAAATTGACATACGCGAGAAGCAAAATATGGCTTTCCGCTATCCTGGTGATGATTATACAGGTGGAGGTTATTTTATTGAAATAATACTCGATGCCGTTAAAAAGGGTAAAATTAAAGCTTACTCTAACGTTGATGACAGGTTTACAAACGCGTTGACCAAAGATCAGATACTTGAAATGATGATTGGCCAGCCTGATACTAATGAGGTTATAGACCCCGTTTCAGGTGAAATGAAGGTGATTATTACACGTCGCGAGTTTAACCCTGATCTGATCACTAAATACAGGATTAAAGAAGATTGGGTGTTTGATCGTAACCTCGGTCGTATGGTTGTGAGGATTGTAGGTATTGCGCCTATCAAAGATATCATTGATGAGAATACCGGTCTGTTCCGTGCTTCACAAGCTGTTTTCTGGTTGCACTATTCTGAGATCCGCCCTATGTTGGCACAGTACGAAGTTTTCAACCCTGAGAACGACGTAGCCAGGATGACATGGAACGACTATTTTGAAGGCAGGTTCTTCTCCAGCAAAATTATCAAAACGAGCAATCCATTTGATCTGAGCTACAGCAACAGGCGTATGTCTCCATTGGAAGCTTTGTACGAGGGTAAAAAAGCTGAGGAGATGCTGTTTAACAAAGAGCACGATATGTGGGTATATTAATACCACATCAAAATACTATCAAAAAGCTGCCATATGGCAGCTTTTTGTTTTCAGAAGATATTTTTTGCTGCTCTTTGAGTAATATTGCAGCCCAATAATAAACGATTGATGAGTAAGCAGTTGCCAAGACTTGAGGTGTGTTTGTCCCCAGCCCTGTTGCATTTATATGATACTGAGGGAGCGGTTGTTGTGATTATTGATGTATTCAGAGCCACATCTACCATTGCAGCAGCATTGTATAATAATGCAAAAGCTGTTATTCCCGTTGCTTCTGTTGACGAATGTATTGAGCTCGGTACCAGTATAGAAAACAGTATTACAGCCGGCGAGCGTAATGGACAGATTGTTGAAGGCCTCCAGTACGGCAATTCTCCATCTGAATATACAAAGGACTTTATCGGAGGGAGAACATTGGTGCTGACAACTACTAATGGCACAAGGCTCCTTCATATGGTCAACGGTGCCAATGTGATTATTACTGGCTCTTTTCTGAACCTAACTGCAGTATGCGATTTTTTGAAGAACAGTAATACAAATGTATTGTTGGCTTGTGCGGCATGGAAAGATAAATTTAATCTGGAAGACACTTTGTTTGCCGGTGCTGTGGTGAATAAACTGAAACCTTATTTTGACATTAATTGCGATAGCGCAAGGGCTGCCAATTCCTTATTCGAAACTATGGGTGATAAAAAGCCTATTGACCTGCTGAAAGATAGCTCTCATTACAGGCGATTATCTGCATACGGGTTGGAAAAAGATATGGAGTATTGTGCTTCCATAGACCTTCATCCTGTAGTGCCGATACTAAGGGGGCAAGAGTTGGTTATCAATTCTAGCTATTGAGAAAAGGGTTGTAGCATATCTCATTTTCTATAGTAGTAGCAGGTCCATGACCTGATAATACCGTTGTTGCTCCCGGTAATGTTAATAATTGTGTTTTTATACTGCTAATCAGTTGATTATGGTTACCACCGGGTAGGTCGGTACGACCTATACTACCTGCAAAGAGTGCGTCACCGGCAATTACCCAGTTGCCCGGAGCATAGTAAAATGCGATGCTACCGGGAGAATGGCCGGGCACAAACAGAATGGTTATTTCATCATCTCCCAGTTTAAGCGGCTCCGTCTCCGATATGTAAAAATCAGGTGGGGGTATTGTTCTGAAGTCGAACCCGAATAATGCTGCAGAACCTGTTGCTCCGTTCAGCACGGGTAAATCTTTTTCATGTATGCCGAAAGGTAAATTGTATTTCTGCAACAGGGCAGGTACGCCGAAAATATGGTCAATGTGCGTATGGGTATTGATGATTGCTTGTGGTTGAAGATGATTGTTTTGCATGTAATNNCCGGGGTCAATTATCCAGCATTGTTTTTTGTCATTGAATAGCACGTATGTGTTTTCCTGGAAAGGATTAAAAACAAAAGATTGTGTATATAGCATGTGAAAAGTCCTTTTTTTCTGTAATTTAGGTAGCAAACTTAAACAGGAGAATTTATAAGGCAATATACTTGCCCGTAACTTTCTTAATTAATTTAAATTATGTATTTCAGCCGGAGGCTCATTATACCGATTTTACTTTTAACCAGTGGATTATCTGTATCCTCTATACGTGATGCGAACGCACAAACCAATGTGGAGACGTATGGACAGAACCGATTGCAGCACAGGACTTTTAAATGGAAATATTTTGACACCAAGCATTTTCGCATTTATCATTACGACAGGTCGGGAGTAGATTTGGCACGGTACGTGGCTGAGCAAGTTGAGGGTGATATAAATGTAATTGAAAAGAAACTCGGTGGACAGTTTCCTCCCCGGTTCAACATAGTGTTATACAACAACTTTGATGAGTACAAACAGACCAATATCGGGCGGAAGTTCGATTCTCAGCTACAAGATATTCCTGCCGGTACTGTAGATATTGTGGGTGATAAACTGGTAGTATACTATACTGGTGTGCATACAGATTTGCGCAGACAAACAAGGGCAGGTATGGCCCGTGTGGTGATGGAAAGAATGCTCTTTGGCGAAACGCTGAGAGAGGTTGTGAGAAATGCCATACTAATGAATTTGCCTGAATGGACGGTAAATGGTTTTATAGCTTACCTGGTAGATGGATGGGATGCGGAAAGCAATAGTGAATGGAAGAACCTTATTGAAACATACCCTGGCGAAGGATACTATAAGTTGGCTGAAGTAAATCCCGAACTGGCCGGTAAGGCTTTCTGGAAATATGTTTCAGATAAATACGGAGAGGGTAATATGAAGAACCTGGTATACACCACGCAACTGAAAAGCAGCTTGAACNNACCAAGGGGTGAAGATGACACTGGGGATGAAGGTAAAAGATGCTTACGATTCAGTGTTGGTTTTTTACAAGGATGTTTATGCAAAGGATGTTGTTCTGCAGGAACCTGTAGACACCGCAAAAGCGCTGATAGAGATTGATGCCCCCGAAGATGGCACTATTTTACGTGATATCAGGGTTTCTCCAAATGGGAAAGACGTAGCTTATATTGCCTGGAAGGATGGAGAATTTAAGGTGCATATACAGAGAACCGCTGCTACACAGGTACGTTCTACCGTAATGGAAGGAGGCAAACTTGATTACAGCGCAATACCTGACCCCAACTACCCGCTAATCACATGGTCTAATACGGGATATAAGCTGGCGATACTATATCAGAAAGATAATGCTACACACCTGCGAATATATAATGCGATAAAAGCTCAGATTGAAAACTACGAAATACCTGCCAATAGATTTGATAGGGTGCTGGGTATGACTTTTATGGAAGATGATGACAAGATGATATTTTCTGCAATTAAAAAAAGCAGGACAGACTTGNNACCATCCGTGGTAAGAGAATGAAGAATATTACAGACGATGCCTGGGATGATGTACAGCCCTGGTATGTGAGTGGTGGTTCCCGTCGTGGAATTCTGTTTCTTTCTAACAGGCCCAAACCAAATATAGATGTACCGCTGGGGGTTAATGAATTGCCAACAGGGCCTATGAACGTGTATTTCTACAATACCACGACACGTCAAAAAGAATTGCTGCAAATGACCAGTGTAACCTCTGGAGACATTACACAGCCAATCCAGTATGGTACCGATCATTATGCATATCTGTATAACCAGAACGGCGTAAGCAATCAATACCTTATTATGCTCAAGAATGATGCGCGCAATAAAGATTCTGCTTACAGCTTTGCCACTACAGATTATCCTTCAAATATCTTAAGCCATCAATACAGCCCGGTAAGTAACCAAACAGCTCATGTGGTAAGAGTGGGTGGTAAATACAAGGTTTATTACCGCCCGTTGATAGACACCAGAAATAATATTCCTCAGAGAGATTTGACACCTACATTGTTAAAACAATCTGAAGCAAAGAAAAAAAGTAGTGTATTAGAAAAAGTTTCAGCCAATGCAAATGATGTAGCAACTCAGGATGAAACAGTTCTGAAAAGAGGGAATGCCTTCCAGACACAATTTGAAGAAGCAGATGCGGAAGAAAACAATACTAAAACTGCACCTGCGCTAAAAGAAAGTATAATAGCTGCTAATGATGAGGAGGGGGATGTCGATAGTACTTATGTAAATCTTCGTCCTAAGCCGTATAAGGCATATTTTAAACCGGATTTTCTGACAATCAAGTTAGATAATACGGTACTCTTCACACGTTATCAGCCTGCCGATCTCAATAAAAATAAGTTTGTCAACCCCAGTTTGGGTGGTATGGTAACAGTAAGCCTGGACGACCTGATGGAAGACTATAGGTTTACCGGCGGGGTTAGGTTACCCATCAACTTTTCGGGGATGGCGTACTTTATGCAATTTGAAAATCACAAACGATATGTGGATTGGGGGATGTTATATATCAGGCAAACTCAATTAAGAAATGATGTAATCGTTCAGCAGTACATCGATCCGCTCACAGGACTAGTAAGTGAAAAGCCAAATGAACAGTTGGCTAAAACAACTATGGATCTTGTTCAGGGCACTGTAAGTTACCCACTTAATAAGTTTGAGAGTATTCGTTTGCATATGGGTTTTCGCAGAGATGTGCTTAACTACAAAGCTCAGGATACCTTTAGCCTGGCATATCCAGCTCCGGATAGGCAGAAGTATTGGTTGTTAAGTAAGGCCGAATATGTGTTTGACAATACCATCAACCCTACAATTAACATATATCGCGGTTTCAGATTGAAGTTTTACGGAGAATACATGTACCAGGTGAATGGTCAGACAGGTGGTTTTTACAATTTGGGTACTGATTTCAGGTATTATAAAAAAATATATAAAAATTTCACTTGGGCTGCCCGCTTTGCTGCCGCTCATTCCGGAGGTAACAAAAAGGTGTTATACTTTGTAGGAGGTGTTNNTATGCGTGGTTACGAGCAAAATACCTGGAACGGTAATAGTTTTGGTGTAATTAATACAGAGTTCAGGTTGCCTGTATTAGCTACTTTCCTGAATCGCCCGATACAGTCTCCCATATTGCGTAATATGCAGCTCGTTGCTTTTGCTGATGTAGGGTCAGGATGGTATGGACTATGGCCTACAGAAAGTAATGTAAGCAATGATAAAATATTCCCTCAGCCGGGCACAAAAGCCTTTAATTCAGGATCAATTATCGTGTCAATTGAAGATACTAAAAACGTGTTTGGATTAGGATATGGTGCGGGTTTAAGAACGCTTATTTTCGGATATTTCTTAAGGCTTGATTGCGCCTGGAATATTGACAACCACAAGAAGAATCCACTACTGCATTTTTCAATTGGTACTGATTTTTAATACTTTATGTGAATATTTATTGTAATAAAGACCGCTATTAAGCGGTCTTTATTACTTTTGCTTACAAATGCCTACGGTATTNNCCTGAAAGGTGCTAACCTGTTTTCAGGAGAAAACGAGTATTATGTATATTTCGATAATGTACAAGGGCTGCAATCCTCATCTTCGGTACAGCTTAAAGGGTTAAGCGTGGGCCGCGTGTCGGCTATAGAACTGGTAGATAGTGAAAAGGTAAGGGTAACATTGGCAGTAAGTAAAAAAGTGGCCGTACCAGTAGGTACTACTGCCGAACTGGCGTCTGCAGACCTGCTCGGTACTAAAATAATAAAGTTGAATATTGGAACCGGCACGCAGATAGCTGAAGACGGGTCTACACTTACAGGTGCTATCGAGAGTGGAATTATTGATAATATATCGCTTGAGCTTTCTCCTCTTATCACAGATTTAAGGCATGTCATCGCAACGCTGGATACTGTACTGATTGGAGTAAGTGGCGTATTAAATGAAAATACTGCTAATAGCCTGGCTAATACGGTAACGTCGCTGGATCTTACAATGAGAAATTTCTCAGAGTTATCGTCTACCCTTAACAGGGAAAGTGAACAACTGGCATCTGTGATTAGAAATGCAAACAGCATTACAGCTAACCTTGCTGATAACAATCAGAGTATTTCTAACATTATTAAAAATGCAGAACAGACTACCAACAACCTTTCAGCAGCCCCTATACAGGAAACGGTAAAAGAACTACAGTCTGCCGCTCAACAATTGGATGATATACTGCAGAAAATAAACAACAATGAGGGGTCGATGGGTATGATGGTAAACGATAAATATTTATACTCCAACCTTACTCAAACGATAAAAACCTTGGATGAACTGATTGCTGACATCAATGCCCGTCCATGGAGGTATATCAACATCACGATATTTGGTAAGAAAAACAAAAATCAATAATCGTATACAATATTCAGCTAAACGGATAGTTATACCGCAATGAAGTTGCAGCTACATTTACTGCTATTTATATGCTGCCTGTGTACGGTACATGCTCTCCATGCGCAGGAGAAAGCGGATACTTCAAAAAAAATAAGTGTAGAGATATTGCAGGCTGAATACCAGGAGTACATTAAAACTGATACGAATGCATTTAATAAGCTGGTAGGAAATGTACACCTGATGCAGGGTGAAAATAATATGTACTGTGACAGTGCTTATGTAAACCTGGAGACTAACAATGTAGAAGCCTTCGGCAATGTGATGATAACACAGCCTGACGGTACACAGGCCATAAGTGATTACCTGAGATATACAGGTAATAAGAAACTTGCTTACCTGCGAGGCAATGTGAGTCTTACAGATGGTAAGGATAACTTGTGGGCAACAGAAGTGTATTATGATATGAATACCAAAATCGGTATTTATTCCCAGGGGGGTACACTGCAGAGCGATGCGACTACACTTACCAGTAATTCGGGAGTTTACAATCTGCGAACAAAAGACGCACGTTTTACAGAGGATGTACATGTGTACGACCCCGAGTATACTATACGTTCCGACGATATGGGGTATAATACAGAAACGAAATTAACAACGTTNNACAAGCGATTCCTCGGTACTTACCACGCATTGCGGTACTTACGACAGTAAATTACAAGCTGCGCATTTCCCGTGCCGTTCGTCTATACTTACCAAAGAACAATATATGGAGGCTGATAGCCTCTATTATGACAAAGGGCAAGCATTTGCTAAAGCACGCGGAGATGTAATAGCCATCGATACAGTGCAGGATATAACACTCTATTGCCAGTATGCCGATATGGACGAGTACCATAAAACGACCCTGGCCACGGTCAGGCCTGTTTTGAAGAAAATGAATGGGGATGACAGTTTGTTTATCCGGGCCGATACATTTTATATGGCGCCCGTAGTACCAATTAAGGACAGCATAAAGATTATTAAAACAGAAGGTAAGGGTAAGAAGAAAAAACAGGTGGAGGTAATGATTGCCGATACTACTACCGTGACGGATACTGCTGACCTTCGTTATTTTATCGGGTATCACCATGTTAAAATATTCTCAGACTCCATGCAGGGCCTCTGCGATAGTATTACTTATTCGCAGCAGGATTCTGTACTCAGGATGATATATGACCCGATAGTCTGGTCGCGCAAGAGCCAGATAACCGGGGATACTATATTGTTGTACACCGACAGCAGCAAACTCAAAAAGTTATATGTTCCGGATAAAGCCTTTGTCGTTTCACAATCAGGGCCGGACAAATCAAAGCTCTACGACCAGGTACAGGGTAAAACATTGACCGGTTTTTTTGAAGACAACGCCATAAAGGAAGTGATAGTGAAGCCAAACGCAGAAGCTATTCAATATTCCAAAGATGATAATGACGCATATATAGGGGTCAACCAGGCAAGCAGTGTGCGCATGCGTGTCTTGTTCCGCGACCAGCAGATTGAATACATCTTTTTTGAGCAGGATGTAAAGCAGAAAATGACTCCGCTGGACAAAGCTGATTTACCCAATATGAAACTCAGCCGTTTCCGCTGGTTGGAGGACAAACGCCCTAAATCATTGAAAGAGATATTTGAGTAATATTTGGTGGTTATAATAAAATATATATTTTTGCGCCTGAAATGACAATGAAGAAGCTATATAAGGGACTGAAACGACTTGCCGCAGGTAGGCCGCAATAGTGCTATGTAGCTGAACAAACATAGAAAGATTAGCGGGCTTACCTTAACGGGTAAGCCCTTTTTGTACTTGTAACGAAATATTATAAATCAGATAATGAGCCAGTTAAGCCAGCTTGCTGAAACATTGATAGGGTCGGAGATTGTACGCCTGGGCAACGAAATTGCCATACGTATCAATCGGGGTGAGAAGATATATAACTACACCATTGGTGATTTCGCCCCTGATATATTCCCCATACCGCAGGAGTTGGAGGATGCAATTGTAGATGCATACAGGGAAAAGCAAACCAATTATCCTCCCGGAGATGGTGTACTGGAACTCAGGCAGGCGGTTGCTGCATTTATTAAAGACAGGGAGGGTATTGAATATGCTGTCAATGAAATACAGATAGCCGCCGGCGGACGCCCGCTTATATACTCATTGTTCCGTACAGTGGTAGACCCGGGCGATAAAGTAATATACGCGGTGCCGTCGTGGAATAACAACCACTATACGCATATGAACGGTGGAGTGCATTGTGTTATTGAAACCATGCCTGAAAATGATTTCATGCCCACGGCAGCAGATATTGCCCCACACCTGGAGGGAGCAGCCTTGCTATGTCTGTGTACACCTCAGAATCCCACAGGTACAACTTTAGCAAGGGCAGAGCTTGAAAAAATATGCGACCTGGTGCTGGAAGAAAATAAGATGAGGGGCGATGGTAAGAAACTATACGTTATGTTCGACCAGATGTATTTCACACTAACATATGGCGAAACCGAACATTATAACCCTGTATCGCTGCGTTCTGAAATGAAAGAGTACACCATCTTTGTTGACGGCATATCTAAAGCCTTTTCAGCTACTGGTGTACGGGTAGGCTGGTCTTTAGGCCCTGCGCATGTCATAGCAAAAATGAAAGCATTGTTGAGCCATATAGGGGCATGGGCTCCGATGGCAGAACAAAAAGCTACCGCCAAATATCTGCATCAGGGCGATGCTATTAACGTATACCTTACTACGTTTAAAAAAGAGCTGGAAGACAGGTTGTGGGCTATATATAAGGGGATAACTGCCCTCAAAGAAAAAGGATACCCTGTTGATGCTATTGCGCCGCAGGCAGCCATATACCTCACTATTAAAATAGATTTAGCCGGCAAGGATGTGGGAGGCAGGACGTTAGCGACACAAGCTGATGTAACTGACTACCTGCTGAACGAGGCTAAACTGGCAATAGTTCCTTTTTATGCATTTGGTGCCAATGACAAGTCACCCTGGTACAGGCTGAGTATAGGTGCTTGCAGGAAAGAAGAGATTGTGGAAATGTTGGCAATGCTGGAAAGCGCGCTGGAAAAAACAACCGTAGCTACGCAGGCTTAAGATTTTAATGTTTAAAAATAAATATCAGATAAATAAATGCAGGTTTACAAATTTGGTGGTGCGTCTATAGCCACCGCGGAACGTATGCAGGCCCTGTGGCCTATAATAGAGGCTGCTGAACAGCCGTTGATATTAGTTGTATCTGCATTGGGCAAAACTACCAATGCACTGGAGAGTATAGTGGCTGCAGCCTGCAAAAATGATAAGGAAGCTGCCATAGAGCAGGCAAAAGCTCTTGAAAAACAACATATAGAATACACCAAAACCATACTGGAGGAAAAATATCATGATGCCGCTATACAGTCGCTGAACGTATTCTTCACAGAACTGCAATGGGCGATAGACGATGCGGGTGCGCATAAGTACGATTACACCTACGATCAGGTTGTATGTATTGGTGAACTGATGTCTACCAGGATATTTGCCTACTACCTGCAACAGCAGGGTATGCCTGTAGAGTGGATGGATATCAGGGATATCATTCGTACGGATGATACATACAGGGACGCCAGGGTAGACGATGATTATTCGCAGCAGCAGGTGCAGGAAAAACTGTTGCCGATACTACAGTCTGGTAAGAGCATAGTTACACAGGGCTTTATTGGCTCTACGTCAGATAACGCGTCGACTACATTGGGCAGGGAAGGCTCGGACTACACTGCTGCATTACTGGCTGCATGGACCAAGGCTAATGGGGTGACTATATGGAAAGATGTGGAAGGCCTGAAGAATGCAGATCCTAAGAAATTCCCCAACACAGTCAGGATAGATGCCATCAGCTACGATGAGGTGATTGAGANNCTATCAAGCCACTGCATAACAACAATATACCCCTGTATGTAAAATGCTTCCTGGATAAAAATATTAAAGGAACAGTGGTGATGAACGAGGTGAGTAGCCTTTTTTACCCGCCATTGATTGTGCAGAAAGGCAACCAGGTGTTGCTGAAGCTGACGGCGAAGGACTTTTCATTTATAACAGAAAGTAAGTTGCGCGACCTGTATGATATATTTCACCAGCTGAACATACGCGTGAACCTGATACAGAATGCGGCTATCAGTTTTGTGGCCTGTATTGATAACCAGCGCGGCAAACTGGAGCAACTGGTATCTATGCTGAGTAAAGACTACAATGTGTCGGACAATGAAGATGTGAGCCTGCTCACTATCAGGCATTATACACCTGAGGTATTGGCTGAACTGACTAAAGGGCGCCACATACTACTGGAACAAAAGACAAGGCACACCGTGCAATTAGTATTAATGTAGGCTTTGGACATAAAAAGAGGGATATCATACATAAACTCTATGATATCCCTCTTTTGTTTTTGGGAATTTAATATTTGGGATTTCCACTATAATATTTTCTTGCCCTTCATAGCTTCTTTAATGGCTACATCCATTACACGTTCTGCAAAGGGGCGAGTTATTTCATTCAGTTCTTCTGTAGCCTTTTGCACGGCATCTTTGTCCTTGCCGGCGATAGCCAGACGCAGGTTGTTGATTTGACTGTTGGTTTCGGCTATTTCTTTCTCGTTCAGCAGTTCACCGTTCTTAGTTATGAACTTCTCTGTCGTTTCAATCATCTGCTCAGCTTCCGTCACTGCTTCTATCAATGCACGTGTCGCTATGTCTTCTTTGGCATGAGTGAGCGAATCCATCAGCATTTTTTCCACCTCGGCATCAGTAAGCCCGTATTGTGGTTTCACTTCTATGCTTTGTGCTATGCCACTTCTTAATTCTGTTGCGCTTACTTTCAATATCCCGTCAGCATCTACCAGGAAATTCACTTCTACTTTAGGCAGTCCTGCCGGCATGGCGGGTATACCTGCCAGGTTAAACTCCGCCAGTTTCCTGTTGTGCGATACCAGGTCACGCTCTCCCTGGAATACGGATATGCGCATACCGCTCTGCCCGTCTTTTTGTGTAGTGTATTGCCTGCCTGCTTTGGTAGGTATTTTTGAGTTGCGGGGTATCAGAACATCCATAAGCCCGCCCATAGTTTCCAGGCCCAGGCTCAGCGGGGTGATGTCCAGCAACAGCATGTCTTTATTATTGCCCGCCAGTATATCAGCCTGTATGGCCGCACCCAATGCCACTACCTCGTCAGGGTTCAGTTCGTCATGCACAGGCTGTTCAAACAATTTGCTGATACTTTCCTTAACCAGCGGTACGCGCGTAGAGCCACCCACCATCACAACTGCGTTAATATCTTTTGCCGTTAGCCCTGCATCTTTCAATGCGCTTTTGCAGCTATTGATAGTCCTGTCAACCAACGGCTGTATCAGTTCGTTAAATGTTGTTTTACTAATGTTCACTTCTTGTCCTCCTACAGTACCTGTATAGCTGTCATTGCCGGAAAGGTGTTTTTTTGCAGCCTCGGCGGTTAATCTCAGCTCCTGTGCTATCGACTTATCGTTGTTCAGTTCCTCATTGGTAATACCCAGTTCTTTTTGCCAATGTAGTGCAAGCGCCCTGTCCATATCGTCGCCCCCCAGGTATGTATCGCCATTGGTTGATAGCACTTCAAATATGCCGTTGGTAATCCTGAGTATAGATATATCGAACGTACCTCCGCCCAGGTCGTACACCGCTATCGTTTTTTCTTCTTCGGGTTTTAGTCCCATGCCATAAGCCAGGCTTGCTGCCGTGGGTTCATTCACTATGCGCAGTACATCCAGTCCTGCAAGTTTGCCGGCATCACGGGTTGCTTGTCGTTGTGCGTCGTTGAAGTAGGCAGGCACAGTAATAACTGCTTTGTTTACAGCTGTCTTCAATATATGTTCAGCCCTGTGTTTAAGTTCTGCCAGTATTTGGGCAGATAACTCGATGGGTGAATAGAACCTGTCGCCGATTTGCACCTTCACCAATGATTCTGTGTCATCATCCAGTATTTTATAGGAGAAGAAACCACTGTCGCCGCTTACGTCTTTATACGATTTCCCCATCAGGCGTTTTACTGAGTATATAGTACGTGCGGGGTCGGTCACCAGGTGTTCTTTTGCGGTATTGCCTACTTCCGTATCGCCTGCTTCGTTGAAATGTACTACGGAGGGTACCAGTGCCAGCCCGTCCGTCTCTTTAAGTGCCACCGGCATATTGCTGTCTTCACGCACTACTGCCACCAGGCTGTTGGTGGTGCCCAGGTCTATACCAACAATTATTTCTTCCTTTTGCAAACTGCCTGTTGCCAGGTTAATAGCTACTTTGCCCATATTGGCTGCAAAGGTACGATAACAAGGCGGGAGCACCCAATCAACCAAACGCATGCCGCTATTGTTAAAGTCATTGTAACATTTCGGCCCTTATTGCGATATAATACGGTATATCATTATTTTGTGTCAATTAATCTGCGGATATGTTTAACAGGTTTTCAGCTTTTACAGCCTTATTATTGATGGTGTTGGCCTGCTCCTGCAACTTCAATAAAAAGGAAAAATGTATGCAGCTGGATAATGCAGTAGCTACAATCAATGACTCGCTGCTGCGTTACGGGGCAGAATGGGGTGACGAACTGCATATCGCCATTAATACGCTTGATTTTTCCGGGTTGCAACCCGTGAGGGTTAAGATGCAGGCTTATATAGACAGGAAAATAGACTATGTAGAAGACCTGGATAATATCGGGGGCTCCGAGGCGCTCCTGGCGGCAGAACTTGAGTTCCTGGAAGTAGAGAAAGGCATAGTGGCAAATAAACTCGCTGTTTTTGAGCGTTTTTCTGACTCCACAGACATGGACCAAATGAGTACAGCCTATGCCGATATGCAATTGAGCGCTGTAAAGGAACAGGACCTGCTGAAGGAGATACACCTGCTGCGTGAGCAATATGCGGAAAAGAATGGTTTCCCCAAGTTCATAGAATAGCCGGCCGGGTTATAAATCATCTGCCCGTTTTTATATATTTGATTCCGGGTCGTTAATTCCCGCATTCCGGATAAATGCAACAATCTTCATCCTGGTTGACATACAAAGGAGTTTCAGTGCTGCCACTGCTGATGACAGTGCCTTTGCTGCTGCTTAGCTTTTCACCCCATTGGTCATACGACGAGTCTATGACCTACATGAATATATTGGATTCCACACCCCTGGAAATAATTCAATATGAAAAATATCGCCTGGCCAATAACCATGTGCTCAATTCGTTGTATTACTGGCTGATTGAAGACTTGGGGGCGAAGTCTGTATTCTTGTTCAGGTTACCTAACTTCCTGATGTTTTTTGTGTATTTCCTGCTCATCAGCCGGTTGCTCAAGAAGCAGGAAGGCTATCAATTGCGGCATATAGACCAGTTAATGTTATACCTCTGGCCCTATTATATTTACTTTGCCCAGGCAAGGGGGTATTCACTGGCAATGGTGGCCATGCTGGGGGCGCTTATAGCGTTAAAGGCCTTCGTAAAAGAGGGCAAGCCACGACATCTGCTGTACATAGTACTGCTGGGCAGCCTTAGCTCGGTTTCTATATTCAGTTTCATATTTCCGTTTGCCGCCATGCTCATAGTGGCAGGGCTATCCAGGTTCCAACAGGTCATAAAGAGCCCTTTGCATTGGCTTATCCTTGCATTGGCCTTACCCGTAGTGTGGTATATATTTGACAAAGGGCAGGTGGTAAGCGAGTATGACCCTGCCATAATAGGCCGTGATACACTCTTCAGGGGTGGCACATTGTCCAGCCTTATATCTTTCCTTACCCTGAACGAGTTTGCCCCACGGGAGGTATTCCTGGTTTTGAAAGTGCTGGTGTCGGTAACATTAGCGTCCGCGGCATTTATACTCATCAGGCGTGGCAAAATATATATAGAATTGACTGTGGCTTTGGTGTCTGTACTGCTGCTGGTGGTAGCTCATTATGCCTTTGGTGCTATGTACCCGTTGTACCGGGGAGCGGCGTATATCATCATCCTGGTGCTGCTGTCTTTCACTTATTCCAATTTCAGGAAGAGCATCTTCAATACGCTTCATTTCTCGTCCATCATTATTTGTGGCCTGGTGTATATGAGTTACCTGTTCTACTTCCAAAGCCAAAAGAGCATGTATGATGTGCTGGCACAGGTAGCCGCCAACCCCGGCCCTGTATTGGTGCAGGATGTACATCCGGCTCCGCTGGTGGTCAATCATTTGCATTATAACGATACTCTTGACCTGGACATATGCATTACCTACGATACCCTTTGTTTTGACCGCACATTAGAAACGGCAAAATATGTTATCTGTTTTGAAGACAGGATAGCAATGGCGGGTAGGGAAGATGAGTTTGAATTGCAATATAAAGTGGCGACGTTCTTTTACTTCAACAAGTATTTTTATAAGCGTAAGTAGCCTTACAACAGCAATATATTTGTTTTATTTTTCTGTAATAGGATAGGGTTTGTTTATATTCCCCAAGTTACCCACATTTGCGTCCTGTATTGCATTTCGTCCCCTTTTAACCCGTTGAAATGTATATTTTTGTTTTTCCCTAAAAGTTTGTGCCTTGAGGTTAAAGTCGTTAGATATAAAAGGATTCAAGTCGTTTGCCGACAAAACGCATATACTGCTGGACCACCCCATAACGGGTATTGTGGGCCCAAATGGTTGCGGCAAATCGAATATAGTTGACGCCATCCGCTGGGTGATTGGCGAACACAAGATCAAGTCGTTGAGGTCGGATAACCTCGAAGACCTGATATTCAATGGTTCGCGTTCGCGCAATGCTGCAGGTATGGCTGAGGTGTCACTCACCTTTGAGAATACCCGTAACCTGCTGCCAACGGAGTTTACTACGGTTACCATCACACGTAAGTTTTATAAGAATGGTGAGAGTGAGTATCGCCTCAACGATGTTACCTGTCGTTTGAAAGACATTCATAACCTCTTCTTAGATACCGGTGTGAGCAATGATTCTTACGCTATCATCGAACTGGGTATGGTGGACGACATCATTAAAGACAAAGATGGTTCGCGTCGCAGGATGCTGGAGCAGGCGGCTGGTATTTCCATATACAAAACCCGTAAGAAGCAGGCCAAACTGAAGCTGGACGCCACAGAACAGGACCTGGCGCGTATAGAAGACCTTTTGTTTGAGATAGGCAACAACCTGCGTACGCTGGAGAGCCAGGCCAAGAAAGCTGAACGCTACTTCAAGATAAAGGCTGAGTACAAAGATGTAAGTATAGAACTCGCCAAGGCATCGCTGGAGCATTTTAACGACCAATACAGGGAACTCAACGAACAGCATACTACCGAGTCTGACCGTAAAGCGCAGTTGGAAACAACCGTAGCGCAACAGGAAGCCACCGTGCAGCAGGAGAAAGTGAAGCTGGTAGCCAAAGAACAGGAGCTGAACGGACTACAAAAGCAATTCAACGAACTGGTGAATAAAGTACGCCAGTTAGAAAGCGACAAACGCCTGGCTTCGCAAAGAATAGACCACCTGAGGGAGCATGAAAAGAGCCTGAATGAATTCCTGTCAGGTGCTGATGCGCAGATAAAGAGCCTGGAAGAATCTATCAGCTTTGCCGAAACACAGATAACAGAAGAGAATGATGTGCTGCAAAAGCTGCGCGATGAATTGGAAGGCCTGCGCGGCATAGCAGATGACAAGCGCCAGGCTTTTGACGATAAGAAAGTGTTGTTGGACAGCCTGCGTGGTAAATACCAACAGAAGCAGCGCGACCAGTTTGACGCAGAGAAAAAAGTGGCCATTGCCGATACATCAGTACTGAACCTGCAACGCAGTATACACCAGGTGCAGGAAGAGCGCCAGCAACGTATAGACCAGGTGGGCCAGTTGAATACACAGAAACAGGAAACAGAAGCCAACCTGAGCAGCCGCAAAGAAGACCTGGAAAGGCTGGTAAACAGGCAGGAGGAAGTAAAGGGCAAAATACTCCAAAGCCAGGAGCAGATAGAAAGCCTGCGCTCTGAACTGGTAGACGAGAACCGTATGCTGGACTCTAAACGCAACGAACACGACCTGTTGAAATCGCTGGTGGAAAGCCTGGAAGGTTACCCGGACAGTATCAAGTTCCTGAGCAAACACGAAGAGTGGGGCAAGAATGCACCGCTATTGTCTGATGTGTTTGTGGTGCAGAACGAATACCGCACCGCGCTGGAAAACCTGCTGGACAGCTACCTGAACTACTATATAGTCAACAACGTAGAAGACGCTGCCAAGGCAGTACACCTGCTGGACCATAATAAAAAGGGTAAAGCCAACTTCTTTATCCTGAACCAGTTTCAGCAGTACCATGCGGCAGGCCATAACGCGCCACAGGGCTTAGTGCCTGCACTCAGCGTTGTGTCTGTTGATGAACAATACAAGCCGCTGGCTCAACACCTGCTGGGCCATGTGTACATAGCAGATACAGAGGGCGCGCTTACTAATATGGATATGCAGAACGGCAACATCATCGTGGAAAAGAACGGTAAGATGGTGCGTGGCAAATACACATTGGGTGGTGGTTCTATCGGCCTGTTTGAAGGTAATAAGATAGGCCGTGCCAAAAACCTGGAACGTCTGGCCAAAGAAATAGAAAACCTGGCTGCATCTACTGCAGTGCTGAAGCAGAAGATAACCGATACACAAACATTGGTTACAGGCTTCAACCAGGAACTGAACGATAAAGCCATAGAGCAGACCCGCAGCGAAATAAATACCCTGCAAAACCTGCTGGTAAACATAGGCGACAAAATAGCCAACTACGAGCACCTGAACGAGCGTGCAGAACAACGTGTGGCAGAGCTGGAGCAGCAGTTAGCTGATACGCACGAGAGCATTGGCAGTACGCGCGACGCCCTGCACGAGATCAGCGAAGCGCTGCACGCCATTACGATGGAGATAGAGCAGGCTGATTTTGCATTCAAAGCGGCGGAGCAGGAATTTAACCAGGCTACGGAGCAGTATAACCAACTGAACCTGCAATACACCCGCCAGCAAAGCAAACTGGAAGGGCTGAAGCAGGAACTGAGCTTCCGCAGCAACCAATACAAAGACCTGCAACAGCAGATAACCAGCAATACCCAGCAACTGAAGGAAGCATCAGCTCAACTGGAAGAAACCGAAAAGACGCTGAACAGCGGCGATACAGAACTGTACGACCTGATGAAGCAGAAGGAGACCGACGAGGCCGCCCTGAACGAGAAAGACAGGCTGTACTACGAGTTGCGCAACGAGATATCGGAGAAAGAAGGCCTGCTGAACCAGAGGCGCCGCGAAAAAGAACATGCTGAAACGCTGCTGAACGGCATCAAGGACAAGCTGAACGAAATGAAGCTGCAACTGGCCGGTATGAAAGAGCGCCTGAGCGTAGAGTTCAAAGTGAACCTGGACGAAGTGCTGGACCAGGACCGTACGGGCGAACTGACTGTTGACGAGCTGAACGCCGAAGCGGAGCGTATGAAGAAGCGCCTGGAAAATATGGGCGAAATCAACCCGACTGCGATAGAGGCATATACCGAAATGAAAGTGCGGTACGACTTTATACAAGAGCAGAAGAGCGACCTGGTGAACGCCAAGGAGTCGCTGCTGGCTACTATTGAAGAAGTGGAACTGACCGCCAATACTAAGTTCAAAGAAACATTTGAAGCGGTTAGGGAGAACTTCATACAGGTATTTAAGGCGCTGTTTACAGAAGAAGACCAGTGTGACCTGCGCCTGACAGACCCTGAGAACCTGGCGGAGAGTGGTATAGAGATATACGCACAGCCTAAAGGTAAGCGCCCGAGTACGCTTACCCAGCTTTCGGGTGGAGAGAAGACGCTGACATCTACTGCATTCCTGTTTGCGATATACCTTATTAAGCCTGCCCCGTTCTGTATACTGGATGAGGTGGATGCACCGCTGGATGACGCCAACGTAGGCAAGTTCACGCAGATGATTCGAAAGTTCAGCGACAACTCACAGTTTATACTGGTGACGCACAACAAGCAGACCATGGCCGCCGTAGATGTAATATATGGTGTGACCATGCAGGAGGCAGGTGTGAGCAAACTGGTACCTGTGGACTTCCGCAGCCTTGCTAACTAAGAGATTATATTTGACCAGGTAAATACACAGCGGGCGCAAGCCCGCTTTTTTGTTGCTCCCGTACGTACGGGATTGCCGGATTTTGAGTATAGTAATAAGGAACATTTTTCACCCTCTGTTGCCTGCCCCGCTCGTGACGGCGGACCCTGTCCCGATAGCTATAGGGACGCCATCTCACGTAGTACATAATATTTGCGCAGGATTTATTTTGTGCCCCACCGTCCCCACTACTATCAAACTTCAGTGGCGATAGCACCGCCTGTCCCGTCCATACGGGGTTGAAATGAAGAATATCTATTAGACGTTGAGTGTCGCTATTTCATGCATGTTGTTGCGGTCACAAGACCGACCTACGGGGC
>DINJ01000244.1:20049-20219 GCA_002423665.1 Bacteroidetes bacterium UBA5543
CATCCCCTCCTAACAACAGGAGGGGAACTCTCCTCTTTTCTTTCCCATAAAAACAAATACACAGGATCCCCGTTGCCTGCCCCGTCCGTACGGGATTCATCTTAGGAAAAAATATTAAACTCCCCTCCTGTTGTTAGGAGGGGATGCGAGCGATTACACGAAGCGGTAAT